>JAZNVF010000001.1:0-23463 GCA_045592685.1 Akkermansia sp.
ATGTTTTCATCTACAGCCCCCATCCTGCGCAGGATGGGACGCCGGCTGAATGATGCCTTTATACATCGGCATGTCAGGATGAAAACTTGAAGTGTTCGGTCAATTGCTGCATTGTTTATTTGCACATAATCCACTCAACAACAATGACCGAACAAGACAAAATTACCATATTCGACGCATTAATCAAGCCTTTTCTGTGTTCTGACGCCTCAATGGATGGTCAGGAAGGTAATAATTTATTTGCGCTTGCGATTCGCCAGCTCCTTAATTCTTCGCGGCTCGCTCAACAAGATGAACACTTAGGCTGCGAGCGTTACGAGCGAATGTCTACACGGAATGGCCAGCGTAATGGCTTCAAACCTCGTGCCATTCGGACTTCCACCGGGCAAATTACTCTGGATGTCCCACAAGTAAGGAATTCGCAGACTCCCTTTATCCCCATCATCCCCGGGTTTGAAAGAGGCTCTCGAATTGACAGGGCGCTCAACCTCGCTATTGCCGAGATGTATCTGCAAGGTGTTTCTACCCGCAAAGTCGCTAAGGTGATGAATGAGATTTGTGGAGAAATCGCCCCATTCCGCCCATTGCTCATCTTTTCCTCGATGCCACTTACACCAAAGAGCGAAGGCATGATATCGTAAGTGATTGTGATGTATTTGTTGCCGCGGGTATCGATGCTGAAACCGGGCGTCGCATGGTGCTGGGCGTGAACGTCCAATATTATGGAAAGCATTAACAGACAGCTTAAACGCAGAACAAACGTTATCTCCATCTTCCCATCAGAAGCTTCTTTGCTCAGAATTGTAACTGCCGAGAGTGTGGAGTAATACACTTATTTTCTATGCCTTCCTGCCTCTCCTAACACTATTTGTGCAAGTTTCTCGAAATAACAAACATGCCAAAAATAATTTATCACCGACTCCGCAAAGAGGTCAGAACTTAATCATCTGCCAGGAAAAGTGATTTTTCCGCGCAAAGTAATAAACAAATGCACGCCCCCACCGCAGCAGAAACTCACAGCACGGTGTATCAACAACGCAGGACATTCGCGCCGGCAAACAGAAAAAACAGCCAAAAAGATTAGAATAACACATTTTACTGTTTATCAAGTCGTTATAACAAAACATCGGAGTCACCTCGCGACATTTGACTTGATTGTGGAGAGCAAACGTATATAATAACCCGTAAGAGCTATGATTGAACAGTTACGCAAAAGGCTTCTGGATCGGGACACCCCCGTACGTATACATCTCATAGGAGTAGCCGGCGCCGGTATGAGCGGCCTGGCTCGCATGTTGCTCGAAATGGGGCACCGTGTGAGCGGATGTGACCGTGTAACGAGTGACGAAACAGAACGGCTTCAGCAGGCAGGGCTTGTGTTCTCGAGCCCACACAGCGCAGCAGCTGTAAGCGATGCCGAGGTGGTTATCTATTCGAGCGCCATACGGGAGGAAAATGTAGCTCTGGCTGCGGCTCGCCAGAATGGTTGCCTGTGCCTGCGCCGTGCAGAATGCCTGGCTGCCATATTGAACAACAAAAAGGGCGTGGTTGTAGCCGGCACACACGGCAAGACCACAACCTCGGCCATGAGCGCCCACCTGCTGCGAGAGGGTCGCATGCGCCCCTGCCACTACGTCGGAGCCGAGATTCCGGTGCTGGGAGCCAATGCCCACTGGACCCAGGACAGCGAGTATCTGGTAGCCGAGGGAGATGAAAGCGACGGCACGCTGGTGAACTACATTCCCGAGCACAGCATCATTCTCAACATCGAGGCCGAACATCTGGATTTCTACCGCGACCTCGACCACATAAAGAGCGTATTCCACCGACTGTGCCGCCAGACGCGCGGCAAGCTCATCTACTGCAAGAGCGATGCAGGTGCAGCAGACGTGTGCTCTCAGTACAGCAACACGATTTCCTACGGCTGGCAAGATGCAGACTACACCGCCACAGACGTAACAGTGAAACGCGGGCGCACTCTCTATACCATCAACCACAAAGGCAGCCCCCTGGGTCGGGTGGAGCTGGGTATACCCGGTCGGCACAATGTGCTCAACTCACTGGCAGCCACAGCACTGGCACTGGAGTTGGGTTGCGATTTCGCCAGTATCACCCGTGGTCTGGTAAGTTTCGCCGGAGCACGCCGCCGATTTGAAACAAAGTACCTCTCACGCGACTACCGCATAGTGGACGACTACGGTCACCACCCCACCGAGATAGCGGCCACCCTGCAAACAGCCCAGAGCCTGAAGCCCGAGCGTCTCATCGTATTGTTCCAACCGCACCGCTACACGCGCACCAAGCTGCTGCGAGACGATTTCGGGCGAGTGCTGCAGAATGTTGACAAGTTGTTTGTGGCAGATGTGTACCCTGCCAGTGAACCGCCCATTCCCGGCATCAGCGGACAGACAATCGTGGATGCCGTGCAGGAGCACGGGCCGGTGGATGCCCAATTCCTGCCCAACCTCGCACAGGCTCACCACAAGGTGGGTAATATCCTGCGCCCGGGAGATTTATTCATCACCCTGGGAGCCGGTAATGTGCACGAAGCCGGCAAAAAGATAGCAGCAGATTTGCGCGTGCTGGCTGAAATGCAGCAGGAGTGCGGCAGCGACTTCACATGCCGCCTGTACGAGCCCATGAGCAAGCACACCACCGCCGGCGTAGGCGGCGAAGCTCAGTACTGGATTGAACCGGACACCTTCGAACACATGCAGGCCGTGGTCAATTTCTTCAAGGATCGTAACATTCCCGTACACACAGTAGGGCGCGGCTCCAACCTTATCGTGCGCGAGGGCGGCATACGCGGTGCTGTCATTCACCCGGCTGCCGGCGAGTTCCGTAAACTCGAACTGCGTGGCAATAAAATCATTGCCGGAGCAGGAGTGAAACTCAAGAAGCTCGCTGCATTTGCCGCTCAGAACGGCATAAGTGGTTTTGAATGGATGGACGGCATACCCGGCTACGTAGGCGGCAGTCTGCGGCAGAATGCAGGCGCCATGGGCGGCGACATGTGGAGCGTATTCTGCTCCGCCCTGGCACTCAATGATGATGGAGATATTGTCGAATTCGAGAAAGAGAGCATGCGCCCCGCCCAATACAGGCTCATACCCGACTTCGAGCACAACATCGTCATGCAGGCCACTTTCTGCGGCACACCCGGCGATGCTAAGGAAATAGAGCTCCGCACAGAAGAAATGCGCAGCAAGCGCAAAGCCGCCCAACCCGTCGAACCGAGCGCCGGCTGCACCTTTGTAAACCCTGACGAAATTCCTGCCGGCAAGCTTATCGATGAAATGGGGCTGAAAGGTCACACTATCGGCGGGGCTCAGATATCAACAAAACACGCAAACTTTATCGTCAACATCGACAAGGCGAAGGCCACCGACATGACAGAACTCATCGACTACATCCGCAACAAGGCAAAAACCGAGCGAGGCATTACCCTGCGCACAGAGGTGCAGGTCGTGGGCGACCGCGAAGCCGAATTCTGATGAGCAACCCCACATAACACACAACATGAAGACACTGACCAAAGATACAGCCATAGCCCTGTTGATGGGTGGTCCCGGTTCCGAACGGGAAGTTTCACTGGTTTCGGGCAATGCTGTGCTGGAAGCACTGCGCGCAGAGGGTTTCACCAACGTCACCCCCGTGGTGGTGGACAGCGAGCGCCCTGCTATCCCCGAGGGAACCGAGCTCTGCTACAACATGATTCACGGCACTTATGGTGAAGACGGCGGGCTGCAGGCATACCTCGAAGAGCTCGGCTTGCCTTACACCGGAGCTGGCTCCGTAACCAGCCGCAACTGTTTCGACAAAATTCTCACCAAGAAAGCATTTTTCGCGGCCGGAGTCCCCACACCTGCCGATGAGGTAATACCCTCCGGCGCCATGCCCACAATTGGTGTTCCCTGTGTTATCAAGCCCCCGTGCGAAGGTTCATCCGTGGGGGTCAGCATCGTGAAGAGCGAGCAAGAACTGCCCGCAGCCGTGGCAGAAGCCGCAAAATACGGCACCGATATTCTGGTAGAGGAATACATCGAAGGTAAGGAACTCACCGTGGCTATCTTCAACGGCACCCCCCTGCCCGTCATCCACATCGCACCGCGTGAAGGGTTCTACGACTTCGCCAACAAATACCCTGCTCTCTCCGGTGGTGTGGGGTCTGACTATATCTGCCCCGCTGACATCAGCGAAGAAGAAACCAAGGCAGTCCAGGCCGCAGCCCTGGCAGCCTATCAGGCACTCAACGTCGAGGTGTACGGGCGTGTGGATGTACTGCTCACGGCAGACGGCAAGCCCTACGTGTTGGAAATCAACACAATTCCCGGCATGACCGGTGCCTCTCTCTTCCCGAAAGCAGCGGCTGCCGTCGGTATCAGCTTCGGCGAACTCTGCGTACGTATCGCTGAGATATCTCTCAACCAGCCGCGCGGCTGACAGCTCCGCCCATGAAGCCCCGGAACAAGTACCGCAACGAAAAGGCAAACGTACAGCTGCTGGAGAAGGCGCTCTCCCTCAAAGACCGCCTCTTCAGCATGCTGGCGCTCAAGCGCGGTCTGCGCCGTCTGCAGCGCTGGCTGCTCATTGCCCTGTGTGCAGCACCGGTTATCTGGGGGATTTGGTACGGAGTGAATTATATGCTGGAGAAGGCATATAACCTGAGCATTGACAACATCAGCTACGTATCGCGCCACGGCTTGATATCTCACTCACAAGCCATGAAGATACTGGGTATTGAGGGTTCGGTCAATATGGCAACACTCGATGTGAGCGGTATGCTCGAGACCCTCAAATCCCACCCCTGTATTGCAGATGCCACCATACGCGCCGAAATGCCCGAAACGCTCCACATCGAAATTGACGAGCGAATACCGGTCGTGTATGTCGAGATGGAAAACGCTGCAGAAACCGGCAACCGAACCCGAATGTTCATGGATCCTCGGGGTGTACTCTTCCCGGTAGTGGAGGAATATCACCTCAACTTCATGAATGTGCCCACCTGGTACCTGCAGCCCGAAGACATCCGCAACATAGAACCCGGTGCCACTATCAGCGAAACCCGGAGCCGCCCGATTAAGGAGCTGATTTCTGCCATCAATGCCTACAACCTGACCGAAATACCTGCTATCAGCGAGATATTCTGCCCCAAAGAATGGAAGATGGTACTCACGCTGGAGAACGGGACAGAAGTCATCATGCAAGTATACGAAATCAAGGACCAGCTTGCGCGCCTGGCTATGCTGCTGGAGCACTCGCGCGTGGTTGGCCGACCGCTGCGCAGCGCCAACGTCATCCCCAAAATCAATCCGGCTGTCATCTACGCGGACTCCCCCACTCCCTCAGAAGAACAGACACAGGAGAGCAAATAATACCGCGAATATTTTTCCGGGATATGCCAGCATTTTACTTGACTTAAACATCTGCACATGCTACACTCGCCGCGAACAAGTTCCGGTCTTATGAGATTGGAGCGGGTCATAGACCCGCTCTTTTTTTATAGCCGGCTGAAAATCAACCTCAAGCAACAATCACTATGGCAGCCACAGACATCTCAGCACTGATCGATTTCTACGTTCGCGAAAAAGACCTCACCCGTGAGCGCGTACTGCAGGCCCTGGAGGCATCCTTCATCACCGCCTACTCAAAGATGGTGGACGGTGCAGACCGTATACACCACATCAAAGCCGTCATCGACCCACAGAAGAACAGCGTGAAAATCAAAGCGCGCATGGAGATTGTAGCAGATGAGGATTTCAGCGACCCCTTCAATGAGGTGAAACTTTCAGAGGCTCAGGCCATGGCCGCCCGCAGTGGCAAAACGGTGGAGGTCGGTCAGCGCATCAGCATGAACATCACCCCCAAAGACTTCGGCCGCATCGCCGTGCAGACTGCCCGCCAGACCATGCAGCAGCGTATCCGCAAAGCCGAGCAGGAAATGCTCGCAGACGCTTTCAAAGACCGCATCGGCGAACTGGTGACAGGTACCGTACGCCGCTATGATAAGGGCGATGTGATTGTGGAGGTCGACAAGTTTGAAGGTTTGGTGCCGCTGCGCCAGCGAATTCCCGGGGAGGAGTACAACGCCGGCGACAAGCTGCGTTTCTATGTGGTTGAAGTGCGCGATGGTGCACGTGGTCACGAGTTGATACTCTCCCGCAGCCACCCCAATCTGGTACGCCGCCTCTTCGAGAGCGAGGTGATGGAGATTTACGAACACACGGTTGAAATTGTCAACATCGTACGCGAAGCCGGCTACCGCACCAAGATGGTCGTGAAGAGTGATGACCCGAACATCGACCCCATCGGAGCCTGTGTGGGTATGCGCGGCGCCCGAGTGAAGAACGTGGTGAATGAACTCAACCGCGAGAAGGTGGATATCCTCGAATACTCAGAGGACAAGGCCGCCATGGTGCAGGAGTCTCTCGCCCCCATCGACCCGGTCAAGATTGACGTGAATGAAGCCGCCCGGGTAGTAACCGTCTATGTGGCCGACGACAAGGCCGCAGCAAAGGCCAAGGGACGCCGCGGGCAGAATGTACGCCTGACAGCTCGCCTTATCTCCAGCCCCAACGACCGCTGGGATGTACGCGTGGAGCCCTACGACAGCATGACCCGCGCCAAGAACGTGGCAAGCGAGGCAGCAAACGAGGCCGCCGGCGAACTGGTGACGGTACTGGGCGTGACCACCGAAATGGCCGCTGACATGATAGCCAATGGTTTCACCACGGTACAGACCATTGCCAACTATGTACAGCCAGAAGATTTGGTGGATGCTCTGGGTATCAGCGAAGAACTGGCCTTCGCCATCGTCGACAAAGCAAAAAACGCCTGATATATACAGCTAAAGGGCGGCACCTGCCGCCCGCGAACAAACGAATTTCCAGAAACACATGAGCGAAAGGAACAGCAAGAAACCCGAGGTGCTCGACCTGCTTGGCGGCACCAGAAAGAAGAAGGCAGAAACACCTGCCAAAGCCCCGGCCGAGAAGGCCGCAGCCCCTGCACCGGCTCCCCGCAATAACAGCGCACAGCCCACCAAAAAAGCCGCGCTCGATTTGCTCAGCCCCCAGCGAAAGAAAACACCGGTTGCAGCAAAAACACAGCAATCCCCTGCCCCCAAGGCCCAGCCTGCACCAGCTCCCAAGCCTGCTGCCGAATCTGCCAAAAAAGAGGTGACGAAGCCTGCGGAACCCGCTCCTGCACCGAAAGCTCAGCCTGCTCAGGCAGCCCCGGCCGGAGCCAAAGTCATCAACGTGAAGCCCCCGGTATCTGTTGCCGAGCTGGCCACGCAAATGAACATGAAACCCTTCAAACTCATCGCAGAGCTGCTGCCCATGGGTGTGTTTGCCAACCCCGGCACCACGCTCGACAGCGACCAGGTGGCGGCTCTGTGCGAGAAGCACGGGTTCACCTTCGAGCGAGTTAAGCGCGAGAAAGGAGCCGGCGTAAAGGCCCCGGTTGAGGTTGTAAAAGAACCCGAGCCGGTAGCCGTGGAAGAAGAACCTGAAGATTCCCTGAAAGTCCGCACCCCCATCATCACCGTCATGGGTCACGTGGACCATGGCAAGACCTCCCTGCTCGACTATATTCGCCGCACCAAGGTAGTAGCCGGCGAGGCCGGCGGTATCACCCAGCACATTGGTGCCTACTCTGTGGAGCATGCCGGTAACAAGCTGACCTTCATCGACACACCCGGGCACGCCATATTCACCGAGATGCGCGCTCGCGGTGCAGACGTCACCGATATCGTGGTACTGGTTGTAGCAGCCAATGACGGCATCATGCCGCAGACGCGCGAGGCAATCACCCACGCCAAGGCCGCAGGCAAGACGGTTATCGTAGCCGTGAACAAGTGTGACCTGCCCGCAGCCGACCCGGTACGTGTGCGTACGCAGCTGATGGAAGAGGGGCTCATGCCCACTGACTTCGGCGGTGATATCGAGTGTGTGGACATTTCGGCTCACACCGGTGCAGGTATAGACGACCTGCTTGACCTGCTCTGTCTGCAGGCCGAAGTGCTTGAGCTGAAAGCAAATCCCCGAGCCAACTGCCGCGCCTCCATCATCGAGGCTCGCATGGAACAGGGCAAGGGTAGCTCTGCCACGGTCATCGTACAGAGCGGCACCCTCAAAGTAGGTATGCCTTTCATCTGCGGCCCCTACTCCGGCAAAATTAAGACGCTCTTCAATGACCAGGGTAAATCCATCAAAAAGGTTACCCCCGGCATGCCCGCCGAGGTGTCAGGTTTCCTGCAAACCCCGAATGTAGGTGACGAGCTGGTGGAAATGAAGAACGAGAGGGAAGCTCGCAAGCTCGCCGAAGAACGCCAGGAGGAACTGCGCCAGCAGCGCCTGAGCGCCCCCCGCCGTTCCCGCATGGAGGACATACTTGCCATGATGGGAGACGGCAACCAGAAGGCCGTGCTGAAGCTCTACCTGAAGGGCGACGTACAGGGCTCTGTGGAGGCTATCAAAAAGGCAATTCTCGATATCGAGAGTGAGAAGGTGGAGTGCCAGTTCATCGGCGCTGCGGCCGGCCCCATTTCCGAGAGCGATGTTCTGCTGGCCTCGTCTTCCGACGCCGTCATTCTGGGCTTCAACGTGAAAGTCGAAAGCAACGCTGTGAAAGCAGTGAAGCGCGAAGGCGTGCAGGTCAAGATATACTCCATTGTCTACGAGTTGATAGACCAGGTGAAGGATGCCATGCTCGGTCTGCTTGAGCCCGAGACTCGGGAAACGATTCTGGGTCATGCTGAAATTAAGCAGGTGTTCAAGTTGAACAAAGGGCGCGCTGCCGGGTCTTATGTATCGGACGGCAAAATGCTGCGCAAGGCCGAGGCTCGCGTTCTGCGCGACGGTCAGGTGGTCTTTGACGGCAAGATGTCGACCCTGCGCCGCTTCCAGGATGAAGTGGAAGAAGTCAAAGCCGGTCTCGAATGCGGTATCCGCCTGGCGGACTACGACGACTACGAGGAAGGCGATGTGATTGAGTGCTACTCACTCGAGAAGATTAAACAGACACTCTGATACAATCTCCCCCTTATGGCAAGCCGCCGACTCGACAAAGTCAACGAGCTGATGAAGCGTGAAATCGGCTCCTTCATCCAGAAGGAGTTCGAATGGAACGGCACTATCGTCTCCATCCTTCAGGTCGAAATTACCGAAGACCTGAAGGAGGGGCGAGTGTGGGTAGGAGTGGTGGGTCGCATGGCACCCGCCCAGGTTATCGAAAAACTGACCCGCCATCGTGCAGTCATTCAGAAAGCCGTCAGCAAGCGCGTGATATTGCGCAACACGCCCAAGCTCACATTCAAACACGACAACTCAGCACAGCGCGGGGTTGACCTGGTGAACCTGCTGGATGACATAGACAAGAACTTACCAAAAGCCCCACCCCTGCCGGAGGGCGAATTCGACCCCGAAATCTGACGCAACATTCTGCAACAGAAAGAATGAACAGAAAGCTCACCATCAAACGTGTTGGAAACCACCTACCGACCATCATTCTGGTGGGTTTTCTGTTTTTCGGCATCACGCTCAGCCTGTTATCTCTGGTAGGGCTACCTGATTGTCTGCTGAGAAAGATAGAGGAGGCCGCTGCTGCGCATGGAATTTACCTGAAGATTGGAGAGCTGCACCTCGAACCCAGCAAAGGCCTGGCCGCAAGGGCCGACGGCATACAGCTCTATACAAAGGCCGACGCGGAAGCCCCGCTGCTGAAAGCAGGCTCGGTCACGGCATCTCTCCATCTGACGGATTTGCTGATGGGGCAAGCCAAGCCCAAAAACATACGGCTGGACAACATTCAGGCCGACATACCGGTAACGGACGCACCCGGCAAAACGCTCACCCTCAAAGAGCTCTCCCTGAACGGTTCCGTAGACAGGCGCGGCAACCTGCACATCACGGCAGGAACACTCAACCTGCAAGGGGTCGTACTGAAACTGAGCGGTTTTCTTAAACAATTTCTGTATAAGGCCCAAAACGTCGAGGAAGAAACAGAGACTGAAACAGAAACTGAAACGCATGCACCATTTGACCTATCAGCCCTGCTTGCGGAGTACTCGGGATATACAAACAAAGTCTACCATTATATCGACGCGCAGCAATGGGCTGAGAATGAGACTCCCGAACTTCGTGCCGAGTTTTATATCCACAAACACCCCTACGTCACGCTCACCGGTGAAGTCCCCTGCTACAATTTCGACATCTTCCATCTGCGCGATGCACGGCTGAACCTCAGCTACAAAGATAACACCATCACCATAAACAATCTGGCGTTCCGCACCGTAAATCCGCCGTCGAAAGCAGCCCTGCAGGCTGCCTTTGAACGCGAGCAGCGCAACCTGGCGTTCCGCTTCTCAAGCACAGCCTCACTCATTCCCATGCTGCGAAAATTGCTGGGGGAAGAGAACGCCGGACTGCTCAACAAAATCACCCACGCCCCCGAGCACGCACCGGCCATCACCCTGAACGGAGCCATTTGCTTCGAAGAGAATTACTCCCTCTCTCGCATCGTTATCAATGGCGAGCTGGAGCAAAAGCAGCTCCACATCGGCGAGCAGATGGTTGACAGTATGGCTGTGGCATTTTATTACCGTAACGGGGATTTCAATCTGAACAAACTCAAGCTCGCTTTCGGCTCAAGCCGCCTCAATATCTCAGCATCTGCTAATGAAGGTGCAGGTAGCGCAGAAGTGCAAGCCGATGTCAATATCCAGGAAACGCTGGCTCTGGTCAATGAATTGGTGCCGAGCCCCGTTGCCATACCGGAGGAAATAGCAGTGGGTGAGCGTCTGACCCTGACGGCAAAGGCCGACCTCTCCACCGCCATTTTTGAATCAGGGCAGACAGACTGGTACAAATTTATACCTGACATCAGCAATCTCACACTTGGTCTGCAGCTAGACTCCGTACAAACAGCAGGTATCACACTCACCAAGCCGGATATATCGCTCAGAATCAATGCCCTCCGGCAGCAGGACAACAAGCTGCCAACCGGAGCGGAAAAGGTAGAGTTGACATTGAAAGCAGATAAGCTGACAACCCCACAGGTAGCAGTGTCGCAGGCGAAGCTCCATCTGCTTGCAACAGACATCGACAGCAAGGACGGCGATATCTCTATCGCTGAACTTGCCCTCAACCCGGAAGACGCAGGGCTGGCGACAGAGATGAGCAGCAACGGAATCTGCGCCGCAGCTCCGGCTGCAAAGCTTACCGCAAAGCAACTCCGTTACTCGGCCGGTAATTTCAACATCGAAAAAATCGGAGGGGCGATAGAACTGGCCAACCTGACGAGTGAAGGGCTGCACACAGGTAAACTGGCACTCACATTGCAGGAGGTCTGTGGTCTTGCGCTGCCACGAGGTGAGACTACCCGGTTCTGCTCTCTTGCCAGATTGAGAGCAGAAGTTGCAGATGTCAACCTCGCGGGGAACAGCCTGGGTAACCTGCAAGGCGATATCAATATTGGGGAAAATGAGCAAGGCTCCATCAGCTTGCAGTTGAACCTGCCGTCCAGCCCCCATACAAACACTCTCCAGGCAGATGTGGATTGGAGCAAACTCCCCCACATTTCCCTGAGTGAAATACAGGTTCAGATAGCCCCGGCAGAGTTCCAGAACCTGCTGAAACACTACGAGATTTCCATACCGGAAATCGAATTGCCGGAGCAACTGACGGTTACCGGACAACTGGTTTACCATACATCTCAGAAAAGAGTGGATGATGCAAAGCTTCAGCTCACCATTCCTGAATTAGTGCGCACACCGTGCAGGGTAAAGCCATTTATCGGGCAAAAAGTTGCCATTGGTTTGCAGGCAGATATTACCCTGAATCCCTCTGCCGACGAGAACTACCTGTATACAGCCGAGCTCGACGTGACACACGGGAAAGATTCTCTGCAAGCCACTGTGGTGGGAGACACCAGCGGCACAGTGAAGGTTACCGGCACAAACACCATACGGGCTGATGTGGTGGATAAGCTGATAGATTCGTACAAAGCTCACCAGATTATACGCGACTTTGATTTTGGGGCGAACAGCCGCAACAAGGTCACGGAAATTAACGTCACTGTAGACTATTCCGACGGGCTGAAGGTGGATTCTTATTGCAAGGCTGAGCTCAGAAATGTGGGATACCAACTCGCGGTTATCCAGGTCGACCCGCAGGGGAATGAGAAAAAGTACACACCGACAAACCGCCCGGCCTACACGACAGTCGAACATGCCACCTGCTACGTAAAGGCCAGGGTTCGTTATCACACAGCGCAGAATGGTCAGAAACCGAAAGACGAATGTACCATCACCATAGGTGATATTGTCATGAACTATGACAATAGCTCCTGGCTTTCGTGCCAGGATTTCAGCAAACTCGGGATATCTGGGAACAAACAAGCTCAGTTACGCCGCGAGTTCCGAAATACGACGCTGAAAGGAGACGCCGTCATCATTGACGTGGAGAACAGCTTTGTCGAGTTGGTTAACGTACGGGGGAATGTATATCCCTCGTACTCACTGGGTATGTTTTATGCACCGTTGCATGATTTCATGGCGGATATACTCATGCCCTACCCCGTCAATGTCAATACTAATAACTGCGTGTTCCCCATATATCATGACTGCAAGCGCCCCATGACCGGGAACATTCGCGCGGAGGCGGCGAAGCTGTGCGGGTTCCGTTTCCTGGGTACTACCATTCCGCTGCAGAAGTTCAATGGATTTATACACCTGACAGATGATTACGTGCTGCTCGATCGCATGAATGCAGCCTGCTGGCAAGGTGTGCTCAATGCTGCTGTCAAAATAGGTATAACGGGTGAGCGAACCTCGTTCGACGGCCATGTTGAGGCTCGCAACATGAGCTTAAAATCCATCCTGAATTCATACAACACCGAGTTCAGCGATGGTTTGTGCTACGGCGAACTGAGGTTCCGCTCCCCCAGTCCGGAGCTGAAAGACATACAGGGTTATGGTAAGGCAAGTATTGTGAACGGTGATTTGATGGGTTTCTCGCTGTTTCAACCTATCGGGGATTTGGTATCGGATTTGCCGGCCAAGCTGCTGCTGCTCGAATCTAGCGCCAAGCAGCAAAAACCCGGCTATATTTCCAAGGTATTCTCAAGCACGGGTAAAACAATATCGAGCATCGGCAACGGGGCAAAGTTTATTCCCGGTTACAACCATGTCTTCGCTTACGATATACAAGATGCTCACGCGAAGTTCGCAATTGCGGACGGCAAGCTGAAAGTCTACGAAATGAAAGCATTGGGCTATAACCTCAATGTGAAGATGAAACTCCTTGTAGACCTCGATACTCTCTACATAAAGGGTAATCTCTGGCCCAAAATCACCAGTCTGCCGACAGTTGTTCTCTCCCCGGTCACCTTCCTTTCCAATTTCATGATTGATATTCTCATCTTCGGAGAGATTGATAAACTCGATTGGAAATTGGGACTTGACCGCCGTTTCAAAGATACGGAGCCATCCGCCACAGCAGATAGCCCCGCTCAGAAATACAAACCTGTCGCAGAAAAAAAGAAAAAGACCGGCTCTTAATTCGGGTCGAGCCCGTATTCGAGAATCACGGCCGCCTCGCTCTCCACGGAACGGGACTCCTGGCTGAGTAGCTCGGCTTTCATGCTGTAGAGGGTTTCCTCTCTGCTGAGTTGTTCTTCGGCCGTCGTTACAGGGGTGTTTTCGAGGTACTCCATGCGCTTGTGCATATAGCTGCGCCAGCTTTGGTAATCCTGCACACTGCGTTTAAGCTGGCAGAGCTTATGTTTGTGGGAAATGATGGCAGCCTCCACCATACGACGTACATTTTCATAATCGGCCTTGCGATCCTTATATTCGTTCCACGTATCCAGCTGGGTATCGAAGGTATAACTGGCGCTCAGATTGATGTTGGTGTCATCGCCATCGAGGAAGGCGCCTTCATAAGAACCACCAGTGGAAGAAAAGAGCGACGGGCTGTAGAGATTCGTGTTGACGGTGGGCAGATATTTGAGAGCTATACCATACTGCCCCAGGCGAGCCTGCTCAAGGCGAATAGCAAAACGCTCGACAGAAAGCGAGGAAAGCTGATTGAGGCGCGGCAGGTAGCGCCCCCACTTCACCCTCGGCATAGACTCCGGCAGGATATACCAGCGAGCCGTATAATCGCCCAACAAGTCAGCGATATTCTTCCAGTAAGAGGAATCGGCAAGACGTTCTGCACTTTGGGCGAGCATGCGGGTTTGCTCATCCGTGGAGTGGTGTTGTTTCTGGAGATTGCGGCGTCTCAGCTCAATCTCGCGGTTACGGATTTCGGCATAAAGCTTTGAGATGATATCGCGCTCATTGATTTCTTTTGTCTTGATGGCCGAGAACGTATTGGCTCGTGCTGCATAGACACGGTAGGGGACATTCGTGATGGTGGGCAGGTTGAAGGTCACGTTAACCGTTGAATTCATATCCCGGGTGGAAGTAGAATTGATATTGTTGATTGACCTGGTAAGGTAGCCGTAATATGACACCCCGGGAATCATATCTGTATAAATACTGAGCCCCTCGCGCTCACTGCGGTCAATAGCTGCCCTGAGACGTTTGAGTTCGATATTATTTTGCTGCACCATGGAAAGGGCCTGCTGCCAGGAGATAGCACGCAGGGGTAACTGCTCCCACTCACGGGCATTGGCAAAACTGGCTTTGACCTCGCCGGAGACCTTGCCCATACGCTGTTCGATACTACACCCTGTCAGGCACAGGGTCGCAGCAACCATCGTTCCGATACCACAAAAACGGTAAATTGAAGAATTCGGCATAAGATATATATAATGAGCTTTTAGCTAACAGAACGCATACTGCGATAAATGAACACGGCAACAACCGCACTGCTGCATGCCAGGATGGCACACTGCCCTTGAGGGGAAATTCCGACGGCTTTCATACAGGCCTGCACGACAACCGACATAATACCCAGAAAACAATCCACCAGATTACCGGCAGCAATTACATCCCCTCGTTTATCGTTGTCTGCACGATCCTGCAGCAAAGCATTGAGCGGTACCAGGTAGCCGGCTGCCATAAAACCGGTCAGAGATAATGAAATGTAGAAAAGCGGTGTTCCGTAGGGAATAAGCGCCAGCAGCAAGCACCCCAGGGTCATCCCTACACCGCCGACGGTTGCAACCCCGGTACGTATGCGCCGTGCACATATTACCGAGGCAAACACCCCGCCAAGAATTGAACCGCCGCTTATCCAGGCCATAAGGAGGGCTGAGTCCTTTTGCTGCCCGAGAACCTGCATGAAATCCCTCCCCTCGGTCAGGGGGTGTGCCTCTGCCGCCATTTGCAGAGCAATGAGAATCATCGTACCGGCGATGAACCAGAAATAACCGATACCAATCTCGCTGTGTCGCAGCACCGGTACACGCCAGAGCATGCGCAGCTGCGAAAAATGCTCCCACAGCAGGCTCCAGGTAAACGGTCTGCGGCTCTCCGGTTCAAAGCGCGGAATAAACAGGCTCAGGATGAACACCAGCACCGCCCCGCACATACATGCAGCACATGGCCAGGCGGCAGATTCCCAACCAGAGTCGGGGCCCCATTGTTTCAGCAGACTGTAGACGATGAAAAGTGCTCCTATCTGACCGAGCAATATAGCCAGCATGGAGGTAATCTCGAGGATTCCACTGGCAAATCCTATGTTAGCCGAGCCGACGATATCTTTCACCAAGCCTTTTTTGGCCGGACTGAAAAACGTGGCCTGCACACAGAAAACAGTAAAGAAAGAAATGGCCATGAGCAAGTTGTGCATGAAAAGGCCGGCGGTCATACCGGCCAGTACAACAACCTGCAACAACACCATAGCCTGTAACAGACGGGTCTTGCAATAACGGTCAGAAACCCAACCGGCAAGTGGAGAAAACAGTACAAAAGGCAGCACAATCAGCACTGACAGTGAATACTGCAATTCCTGAGCCATCCATATTCCCAGCGCAATCAGCATGAACTGCACCCCCTTTTCGTTGAGTGAGTTCATGGACTGAATGACGCTCAGACTCCAGAATGATGCCCATGGAGTCTTGCCAGATGAAGAACCGGCCATATAAGCTCTTGATAATTTTTACTGCCAGTTGTTATCCTCCATGAAAGCGGCGGCATTCTGGTGGCCCTGAGCTGCGGCACGGCTTATCCACAGTCGGGCTTTTTCCGTATCCACCGGCACACCGAGTCCATGGTAATAACTGCGGCCCAGGTTATATTGCCCGTTGGCATTGCCTTTCATGGCAGACTGCTCGAAACATTGAGAAGCAGTGATGTGGTCGACCGGCACGCCCTCGCCGTTTCTGTAGCAGAGTCCCAGGTTGTTGAGAGCATAGGGATTCCCCTGCTCTGCCGCTCGCTTGTACCAGGAAAAAGCAAGAGAAAGGTCTTTGGGCACGCCGTAGCCCTCGGCGTAACAGGTAGCAAGGTTGTCCTGAGCATCTGTATTGCCGGCTTCCGCAGCTTGTTTGTACCAGCGTACGGCTTCGGTCGGATTGGATTTTACCCCGTGTCCGAAATCATAGCACTTGCCCAGTGCCAGCTGAGCTTCGGCGGAGCCGGCCTGGGCCGCGCAGCGATAGAGAGGCAGTGCGATTTCGTAGTTGCCGGCGTCCGCGTGCACCTTCGCCCGGGCGAGATCCATCTCATGTGTCTGACAAGCACTGAAAATCATGCAGCACGACAACAGAGCCGATGACAGAATGTATTTTTTCATGGTATTTTCTCGTATTTCTGATCTTATTCCTGAGCCAGCAGATAACGCTCGGCCTCGATTGCCGCCCAGCAGCCCATACCGGCAGCGGAAATAGCCTGACGGTACACAGGGTCAGCCACGTCACCGGCGGCAAACAGACCGGGTGTCTTGGTTGCGGCACCACCGTTGGTACGGATGATGAAACCGGCCTCGTCCACATCGACCAAATCCCCCAGGAACTTACTGTTCGGGGTATGCCCGATAGCCATGAACACGCACTTGACCTCCAGCAGGCGCTCCTCGCCGCTCTGCGTATCACGCAGAGTCACGCCGCAAACCTCACCGGCTTCATCCGTCTTATAGGCGGCAATCGTGCTGTTCCACACGGGTTCGATTTTGGGGTTGGAGAGCACGCGCTGCTGCATAGCCTTGCTGGCGCGCAGCTGGTCACGGCGGTGAATGAGGTAGACTTTCGACGCAAAGCGCGTAAGGAAGGTAGCCTCCTCGCAGGCGCTATCGCCACCACCCACCACACAGACGGGAACATCGCGGTAGAAGGCGCCATCGCAGGTGGCGCAGGCGGTCAACCCGTGACCGATAAGCGCTTTTTCACCTTCCACGCCCAGATAACGAGCCGTGGCACCAGTGGCCACAATGACGGCTTTGGCCTTGTACGCACCGCCGGAGGTAGTCACCACAAACAGGTCGCTGCAAGCCTCTTTCGTGACAGAAATCACGTTTTCGTATGCGTAGCGGGCACCATGTTTCTCGGCCTGCTGACTCATATTGAACATGAGGTCAGGGCCCATGATACCCTCCGGAAACCCGGGAAAGTTCTCCACCTCAGTGGTTGTGGTAAGCTGACCGCCGAGCTGCTCCCCGGTGAATACCAGGGGTGACAAATCAGCGCGTGCTGCATAAATGGCCGCCGTGTAACCGGCAGGCCCCGTTCCGATGATAATTACTTTTTCGTCCATTGCGGTCATATTACACGTCCGCGCATGCCCGCGCAAGGGTTTAGTGCGTCAGTATGTCAGCCGTCATGGTGTTTGAGCTTGCAAGATACGCAAATATGGGTGATACTGTGCGCGAGCATGAAAATACTGAGACGCAATCTGAGCCTGATGCTGGCACTGCGGTACCTGAACCCGCTGCGCACCCTTTTCTCCGTCATCACCCTGATATGCCTGATAGGCGTGGCATTGGGGGTGATGGTACTCATTGTGGTGCTCTCGGTTATGGGAGGACTGCAGAAGGAGATGGAAGAAAGGGTTCTGGCCTTCACCCCGCACTATGTCATCGCTCAGTCGGACGGCATGAAGCGAATCGCCCTGAACCAGGACCGCACAAATTGGGAGGAGATTGTCGAGCAACTTCAGGCCATGCCCGATGTAACCTGCGCATACCCTCAGCTGGAGGGACAGGCATTTGCCCAGAGTGCAGCGGGCCGTCTCATGGTGCAATTTGCAGCCTTGCAACCACACAACGAGCAACAGCTCACCCCACTGCTGCCCATGCTCAAAGAGGGCACCTTTGACTTCGGTGAGGGCTTCGATACGGAGTGCGTCATCTCACGCCAGACCGCCAGATCTCTCGGGCTTGAGCTGGGGGACGAAGTACACCTGACCCCCGTCGGCAGCATTGATGAAGTGGCCGCAATCTACGCCATGATTCAGAACCCGCTCATCACACAGAGCAATGAGCAGTTCATGCAGGGCATCAGCAATTTATTTGACGGAGCTACGTCTGCCAACGGTGGAGAGATAGTCTCAGCAGAGAAACTCGAAAATGTTATCGGAATCATCAGGGCATTCGCACCTGACAAAATGCGCCAGAGCGAACTGGATGCCTGCAGCACGCTCTACAAGCTTGCTTCTGCACATGTTGCCGGCGTGCCTTTCACCCCGGAGGAAAAACAACTCTGGCAAACCACAGCAGCAGAAATCGCTGCACTCGACCGCGACAAAGAAGATGGCAAAGCGGTCAAAAGTATCAATGAAATGGTCATGCCTGTTGACCTCAGAGTAGTGGGTATATACCAGGCACCGGAAAATATGCCGGGCCCGAATATTTACATGCCGCTGAGCATTGCCCAGGAGGTTGTAGGCTATTCCAACGAACTGGCGGGCAATGTAATGGGGATTGGCGTGCGGCTCAAAAACGCCCACGAGCCCGGCGACATTCAGCAGCGCATAGAGGCACTGCTGCCGGACAACACAGCCTCCACCAACGAGTTACCTCTGGGGGCACACTGGTTCATAACCCCCTGGACCTCGACTTTCGAGCAATGGCACAAGCTGATTGCCAATGAGCGTATCATGATGAACTTCGTACTCTCAGCCATAAATCTGATAGCGAGCTTCTGTATCATGGCCGTGATGTTCACCATGTCCATACAACGCAAGCGCGAGATAGCCGTACTGCAAGCACTCGGAGCCACTCCCGGCAAAATCATGGGCATTTTTGCATGGCAGGGCATCATCATCGGTCTTGCCGGTTCGGTGCTGGGCATACTGCTTGCGCTGCTCGTGCTTTATTATCGACTTGAGATTCAGGCTGCCCTGGCCAGCATCGGCATGGACCCCTTCCCCATGGAGGCACACGGCATCACCATCCCGGCCGAATACGACCCGGTAACCTTCGCAAAACAGGCCGCCATGGCTTTCGTCATGGTCGTTATCGCCTCCATTGTACCTGCCATCATCGTCTCGCGCCAGGATCCGGCAAAGGCACTGCGTTCAAACTGACACCCACACTCCGGCACACATGGACATATACTGGATTCAGGACAATCAACGCCGGGGCCCTGCCACCGTGCCCGATGTCATCGCCTTGGTGCAGATGGGCGAGCTCAGCCCCGAAACCCGGGGCTGGCACGCAGGCTGCACGGACTGGCGACCTCTCAGGGAACTGCCTGCCCTTGCAGATTTTCTAGGCAAGGCAGAGAGCTCAGCAAAGGAAATGGCGGCCCTGCCGCCCCTGCCGCCCCCAACTGCACAAAACACCTTAGATATCAACATCAACCAACCGAACAACCGCAAGCTCAACCCCGGCGAAATATGCCTGCCACCCCCATGGGCAAGACTGGCAGCGCGCCTGGTCGACAGCAGCCTGTATGCAGCGATAGCCATGGCATTACTGTCGCTTACCGGCCTGAGTTTCAGCGACATGCTCTTTCCCCTGTTCTGGTTGCCCATGGTGTTGCTGGAGGCCTTCATCCTCAGCCGCAGTGGCACCACACCGGGTAAGAGGCTCATGGGAATAGCCATGAGCACCATAGGTAGCGGACAGCCGCTTACTTTCCGCAGAGCTCTCATCCGTAGCTTTTCGGTAAATATCATGGGTATGGGTTGCTATCTCTTCCCCATCTGTGCAATAACCATCGGCATGTCGTATTTCCTGCTATACAGACGCGGGATAACCATCTGGGATGCACAATGCCTGACCCTACCGGTTCAAATCCGAAAGACCGGGATTGGGTATTACCTGGCAGCTGTCTTCATCATGTACGCCATGGCTCAGGTTGCCGCATTCTCCATGCTGCGCATGCCCGGTACGATAGATGCCGTCGAACAGATCTCCCCCGATACCGCCAGTCAACTGCGAGAGCTCATGCCCGACCTGCCCGGCAGCAAATCCCGGCCTACTCAGCCAACCGACACTCTGCAGCCCTTACAGTAAAAAAAATACCGACATAACCGGCATACTGCAACAGATTTTGCTTTCCTAACGGGTACAAGTAGCGTATAATAACCGCGTGCACGGTAAACCGCCGCGTACCCAGTTAACATGAAGATCGTTCTTGCATACTCCGGTGGCCTTGACACATCCGTCCTTCTGGTGTGGCTCAAGGAGAAGTACAACGCAGAAATCATCGCATACTGCGCCGACGTAGGCCAGGCCGAAGAGCTTGATGGCCTGGAGGAAAAGGCTCTGGCCACGGGTGCCTCCAAGTGCATCATCGGTGACCTGAAGGCAGACTTCGCAGCCAACTACATTTTCCCCATGTTCCAGGCAAATGCGGTTTACGAAGGCCGCTACCTGCTGGGTACGTCCATCGCCCGCCCCTGCATCTCGAAGGCCATGGTCGACGTCGCCATTGCAGAGGGGGCAGACGCCATTGCCCACGGTGCTACCGGCAAAGGTAACGATCAGGTACGTTTCGAACTTTCCATCAATGCACTGGCTCCCCAGCTGCAAGTGATTGCCCCCTGGCGCATGAAAGAGTGGCGCGACCAGTTCCCCGGCCGCACCGAGCTGATTCAGTACGCCGAATCCCACGGCATTCCGATTCGCCAGAGCATGAAGAAGCCCTACTCCATGGATCGCAACCTGCTGCATATCTCCTACGAGGCCGGTATTCTGGAAGACACCTGGTACGATGCCACAAAGGAAGAAGATCGCGGCATGTACCTGCTTTCCACCGCTCCTGAGGATGCTCCCGACACCCCGCAGTACCTGCAGTGCCTGTTCGAGAAAGGCAACATCATCGGTCTGCAGACCGAGGGTCTGGCTGAGATTATGGCAGAGGTTGGCACACAGCCGACCGGCGAGAAGGATGGTTACACCCTGCTCGACCCGCTGGGCGTGATGCTCGTGCTCAACTATCTGGGTGGCAAGCACGGTATCGGCCGTGTGGATATCATCGAAAACCGCTTCGTCGGCATGAAGAGCCGTGGCATCTACGAGACTCCCGGCGGCACCATCCTGCTGGCTGCTCACCGCGACATCGAAACCATCACCATGGACCGTGAGGCTCAGAAGGTGCGCGACTCCCTCATCCCCGATTATGCTTCCATGGTCTACAATGGTTTCTGGTTCGCTCCCGAGCGCGAGGCTATTCAGGCTCTCGTCACCAAGACCCAGGAGACCGTCAACGGCGAAGTGCGCCTGAAACTCTACAAGGGCAATGTCATGTACGCCGGCCGCAAGAGCCCGAACTCCCTCTACAGCTACGAGATTGCTACCATGGAGGGCGACTACACCGATGAGGATTACAACCAGGATGACGCCAGCGGCTTCATTCACCTCAACGGCCTGCGCCTCAAGCAGTTCTCTCGCGCTAACAAGAAGTAAACCTTTCCCGCACTTCATCACCCCCGCTTCCCTGCGAAGCGGGGGATTTTTCATTTATATCGGGCTGATATATATCGTCATAACTGACAAAAAACTTGCATAAGACTGAGCGATGAGCTATACTTTCGCGCGTCATGACTGAATTGCCCAAGGCTTACGAACCGACCGTTGTAGAAGAAAAATGGCAGAATCGCTGGTTGTCAGAAGGTTGCTTTCACGCAGACCCTCAATCCGACAAGCCGGCATACAGTATCGTAATTCCCCCGCCCAATGTGACAGGCGTGCTGCACATGGGCCACGTGCTTAATAATACAATTCAGGACATTCTCGTACGTCGGGCCCGCCAGGAGGGCAAGGAGGTGCTCTGGCTGCCCGGTACCGACCACGCCGGTATCGCCACTCAGGCGCGTGTTGAAAAAGAGCTTGCCAGGGAAAACCCGCCCCGTACCCGTTATGATGTAGGCCGCACCGACTTCATGAAGATGGTGTGGGAGTGGAAAGACAAGCACGGCGGCATCATCATCAACCAGCTCAAGCGCCTGGGGTGCTCCTGCGACTGGGAGCGCGAGCGCTTCACTATGGACAACGTCTACGCCCCCGAGGTAGCACGCGTGTTCACCGAACTGTTCAAGGAGGGGCTTATCTACCGAGGTCGCCGCATGGTAAACTGGGATCCGGTACTGCGCACAGCGCTTTCGGATGAAGAGGTTATCATGACCCCGTCTAAGAGCAAGCTCTATACCATCCGCTACAAGCTCTCAGACGGCAGTGGTCAGCTGCTGGTCTCGACCACCCGCCCCGAGACGATTATGGCCGACGTAGCCGTGGCGGTCAACCCGAACGATCCCCGCTTCGGCCACCTGGTGGGCAAGACAGTCATCCGCCCGCTTGTTGAAACAGAAATTCCCATCATAGCCGACGAACATGTAGAGATTGAATTCGGCACAGGCGCTCTGAAGATTACACCTGCCCACGACCGTACAGACTTTGAGGTTGGCACCAAGCACAATCTCGAAATCATCGACGTACTGACCGCCGACGGGCATATCAACTGCCCCGATTGCCCCGAACTACATGGGCTGGACCGTTTTGTTGCCCGAGACAAATCCATTGAACTCATCGAGGCCAAGGGCCTGCTCGAAAAGGTAGAAGATTATGAAAACAACGTGGGCATGAGCGAACGCTCTCACGTACCCATCGAACCTCGCCTGAGCATGCAGTGGTTCCTGAAATACCCCTGCGTGAAAGAAGCAGCAGAGGCCGTTGCCAACGGTGATATCGTTTTCCGCCCCGCTCACTGGGCCAAGACATACGCCCACTGGCTGGAGGGGATTCAAGACTGGTGCATTTCCCGCCAGTTGTGGTGGGGACAGAGGATACCTGCATATTATCTTCCAGACGGGCAGGTGGTTGTCGCACCGACATCAGATGAAGCGCTTTCACTGGCCCGGAAGATCGATCCTGCAGTGAAGGCTGAGGACCTTCGCCAGGATGAGGATGTCCTCGACACATGGTTCTCTTCATGGCTCTGGCCTATCTCGGTGTTCGATACCGACAAGGCCGGTCATCCTGAGGCTGAAGCAAACAGGGACCTGTCATATTATTATCCTACCAATGACCTTGTGACAGGACCGGATATCCTTTTCTTCTGGGTTGCCCG
>JAZNVF010000002.1:0-6695 GCA_045592685.1 Akkermansia sp.
AACTCTATTATTGCTTGTTTACTCATTCTGAGAGACATGTGTATATGTTAGTGCCTGATTTATGAGGCATCCAGCTTTTCACGTGTCAGCCTAACTCGTGAGAAGTGTCAGTTCGGTGACTGGATTTTTGAGGCAATGCGAATTGGCCGCTAAATCTGAATAAGACACGCAAACAACTCATTTCACGCTTGCACTCACGGGGGTTAACGTGCTATTATAGAGAGGTCATGAGATTGAAACTGCATCTGCTACTTAGTGCGGCGGCCATGCTGCCGCTGACCATGTGCCAACAGAATAATTCCGGGTTGTTGCCTGCCGGGGCTCTGCAGGCTGTTGACCCTGCAGCAGATGCTCTGCTGAGTGAGGCAAAGAACCTTATGGCGGCGAATGAACTCGGTGAGGCAAAGGATAAGCTGAGACGCATAGCGCTCAATCACGCCGCTGCTCCCTGTGCTCCCGAGGCTCGCCTGCTGTTGGGTGAGGTGTATGAAAAGCAGGGGCTCCCGAGAGATGCTTTCGATGAGTACGACAAAGTAGTGACACGCTATCAGAGCAGCCCGCTGTACACCAAAGCCCTGGATCGTCAGCTGACCATGGCAATGGCTGCCGCCGAGGGTGAACTCAAGGTCAAAGTGCTTGGTCTGTGGAGTGCTGAGCTTGAAAGCAGTGCCGTTGAGCAGTGGCTCACCAGCGTGATTAGCAATGCCCCCTACAACGAAATGGCCGCTACTGCGACCTCGTTGCTCGCTCGTTACCGCCTTCGCAAGGAACGCTACGAGGAGGCTGCTATGACTTTTGCCTCCCTCGTTGAGAAATACCCCGACAGTCGTTATGCTCCCGAGGCTCAGTTGATGGTGGCTCAGCTTTGGGCAGGCAGCCGAACCCGGGGCAACCAAAACCTTGCCAATCTGGTCCGGGCTCAGGAGGCGTACGAGGAGTTTACCCTGCGTTTCCCGAAGCATCCTGAGGCCGGAAAGGCTCTTAAGGAGGCCTCCAACGTGCGGCGTCTGCTTGTGCAGCAGGAGCTGGAGACCGGTCGCTACTACCTTGAGCGTTCGCATGAGTATGGTGCTGCCGTGTTCTGCTTTGAGAATGTTATACGTCAGAAATCCATAAATCCTGAAGCTGCGGCAGAGGCTGCGACTCTGTTGCAAAAAGCTCAGAATAATTTAGCAACACAGAAAAACAAGTCATGAAACGCATAATCTGTCTGCTTGTGGGCCTTTGCCTGTTGCCCCTGAGTGTTCCCTCCTGCGGCTACCACCTGGGTGGTTTAGTCAGCGCCAGGATGAAGGGCGTGAAGTCCGTTGCGGTCGAGATGTTTGAGAACAACACCGATTATCCGGTTGCCGGTGTGCTGTTGACAACAGCTGTTGCCAATACGCTGCAGACGGATGGTGCTTTCGAGCTGCTTTCGCCGACCACGGCAGACGCCGTCATAACCGGTTCAATCACAAATGTGGAGGTCAGCCGTTCTCTGGTTGACTGGCGTGACACCAACCTCAGCCTTGAGCTCCGTTTAACTGTCACAGTGCAATACACCGTCACAAGGCGGAGTGATGGTAAACTACTGGCAACAGGGCAGACCTCGGGCAGTGGAACCTATTACAACGGTGATGTCAACATTCAGTCCGGTCGTGAGGCGGCAATGTCATACGCTGTGCGCCGTGCTGCCGAGGCTATTGTGGAATCCCTGACCCGTGCATGATTTCCTACCCGGTCAGTTTTGTCGGGTTGCCTATCGGCAATAGAGAGGATATTACCCGCCGAGCCCTGGAGGTGCTGGGCTCGGTGGACTGTATATGCTGCGAGGATACACGCAATACCGGTATGTTGCTCAGTCACTACGGTATTCGCAAGCCCCTGCTCAGCCTGCATGAGCACAACGAGAGCGCCCGCGCCCCCGAGGTCGCGGCGAGGGCTCTGGCCGGTGAGACATTCGCTGTCGTGACCGATGCCGGTATGCCCGGGGTTTCTGATCCCGGCTACAGGCTCATACAGGAACTGAAGACCCGTGGCGTAGCCTTTACCGTGCTGCCTGGTCCCTCGGCTGTCGTTACGGCGCTGGTTGGCTCCGGGTTGCCGAGCGATGCATTCTTCTTCGGCGGGTTTCTGCCCGTGAAATCGGGCAGGAAAGGGCAGGTGCTCCAAACCGCACTTGCCGCAAGCCACACCAGTATATTTTACGAATCTCCCTACCGGATTCTCAAAACGGTGAAGGCTATTGCCGAACTCGATCCGGCTACCCCCATCTGTGTGGCGCGTGAGCTGACCAAGGTGTTCGAGACCTATCACCGCGGCTCTGCCGCTGAGCTGGCAGCGGAGTTCACCGCACACCCGCCCAAGGGCGAAATGGTGCTTTTAATAGGCGGTACCAACGCTCCTCGACCGGCTGTCGCTGAGTAAGCAGCCCCGGAATTTGCACGCTCTCTCTGCATAAAATGTGGCGGGTGCGTTTTTTTGTCGAAAAAAGGCTTGCCAAGTGACTGAGGAAAAGGTACAATGCCGCGCTGCTGTTTCGACCGGTGGTGCTACAGGCGCCCCGTTTACCACCGGTTTCGGGGCTTTCTGAAGCAGCGACAACAATATTAACCAAAACAATTAAAATGAGTATTTCTGAATTGGAGGCCCTTATCAACGCCGGGTTTCCGACTTTCCGCACGGGTGATATCGTGAACGGTACCATCCTTGAGATCCGTCCGCAGGTTGTTCTTGTCGACATCGGCTACAAGTCTGAGGGTGTTATTTCCATCTCCGAGTTTGAGGATGAGGAAATCGAGGTGGGTGACCAGATTGAGGTCCTCCTCGAGAAGCTGGAGAACGACGAGGGTCTCGTAGTCCTTTCCAAAGAGAAGGCTGCCCACAAGCAGAACTGGGACAAGATCGTGGCTGTCTACAAGGATGGCGGTCTCGTGAAGGGTAAGGTCAAGAGCGTCGTGAAGGGTGGCCTGATGGTCAACGTCGGCGTGGAGGCTTTCCTGCCCGGCTCTCAGGTGGACATCATCCCCCCCAAGGACCTCAACGAGTTCGTGGGCAATGTGTACGAGTTTAAGATCGTGAAGGTGAACGACGAGCGCAAGAACATCGTGCTCTCCCGCCGCGAGGTCATCGAGGCCGAGCGCAGCGAGCAGCGCCAGCGCTTCCTCGAGACCGTGAAGGTGGGCGACCGCGTGACCGGTACCGTGAAGAATATCACCGACTTCGGTGCATTCGTTGACCTCTCCGGCATGGATGGTCTGCTGCACATCACCGACATGAGCTGGGGCCGCGTGAACCACCCCTCCGAGCTGCTTCACATCGGTCAGGAGCTCGAGGTGCTCATCCTCGAGGTCGACCGCGACAAGGAGCGTGTCTCCCTGGGTCTCAAGCAGCTTTCCGACAACCCCTGGGCAGACATCGAGCAGAAGTACCCCATCAACTCCCGCGTCAAGGGGCGCGTCACCAAGCTTCTGGCATATGGTGCATTCGTGGAGCTCGAGAAGGGTGTGGAGGGTCTCGTACACGTCTCCGAGCTTTCCTGGACCAAGCGCATCACTCGCCCCTCCGACGTCCTTTCTCTGGATCAGGAAATCGAGGCCGTTGTGCTCAACATCTCCGTCGAGGAGCAGAAGATTTCCCTCGGCGTGCGCCAGCTCGACGAGAACCCCTGGGAGGCCATCGAGGCTCGTTTCCCTGTGGGTACCATCATCTCCGGCGCTGTGCGTAACCTCACTCCCTACGGCGCCTTCGTGGCTCTCGAAGAGGGTATTGACGGCATGATTCACGTTTCCGACATGAGCTGGACCCGCAAGATTAACCACCCCTCCGAGGTACTCAAGAAGGGCGACGTGGTCGAGGCTCGCGTGCTCAACATCGACAAGGAGAACCAGCGCGTATCTCTCGGCATCAAGCAGCTTGAGAGCGACCCGTGGGAGAGCATCGACAACCGCTTCAAGGTGGGCGACCTCGTCTCCGGTCAGGTGGCCAAGATTGCCTCCTTCGGTGCTTTCGTCAACCTCGACGGCGACATCGACGGTCTCATCCACATCTCCCAGCTTTCCGAGGAGCATGTGGAGCGCGTGAAGGACGTCATCAAGGTGGGCGACGACATCAAGGCTCGCGTCATCAAGGTCGACAAGGTGGAGCGCCGTATCGGTCTTTCCATCATGCCTGTGAACTACGATCCCGAGCAGCTGCGTCGCGAGACTGCCGCCTTCGAGACCGTTCGCGCCGGCGACATGGTGGGTCTGGAGCAGGCCTTCAACCTCGCTGCCCTGCAGGCCGAGGAGTGGAGCCCCTCCGAGCAGAAGTAATCTGCCGCAGAACTACTGCTGAACATTCTTTCCGCCCTGTTGCCCCGTGCTGCAGGGCGGAAATTGTTTCTTGACATACCGGTGACAGAAGAGTAGAATGCCGCAGCGCATGAATGCACTTCCCACAGTTCCGATATTCGGAATACCGTACGTCGTGGCCGATCTTTCCTCGGCCGGTCAACATTTGGCAGAGCTTGCCTCTGTCACTACCGAGCCGCGTCTGGTGGCTCATTCTGATGTTCATGTGCTTACCCGTATGTTGCATGAGAGTGATTACGGTGAGGGAATGAAGAGTTTTCACTACATCTGCCCGGACGGTATGCCCATCGTCTGGCTCATGCGCCGCAAGGGGGCAGCGGCTCACCGCCTGTATGGCCCGGATATGATGGAGACTGTCTGGGATTGCGGGCGCACCCATGGCCTGCGCCATTACCTTCTGGGGGGCTCTGAACAGGCTGTAGAGCAACTGCGCACCAAGTTTGCGGCCCGATTCCCCGGGGTGCAGATAGTGGGTTACCATTGCCCGCCCATGGGGCAGTGGTCAGAAGGGGAGAGTGAGGCTATTGCCCGCCGCATTGCAGAGAGCGGGGCTAACTGTGTGTGGGTTGCTCTGGGTTGCCCCAAGCAGGAACGCTGGCTCTATACCCATCTGCCCCAGTTGCCGCCCGCCCTTTACTTTGGTGTGGGTGCGGCTTTCAACTTTCATGCGGGGCTTGTGAGTCAGGCACCTCTCTGGGTGCGCTCGCATGGCTTGGAATGGCTCTACCGCCTCTGCTGTGAGCCCCGCCGCCTCTTTAAGCGCTATCTGGTGCACAATTCGCGCTTTCTCTGGTACTGCCTGACACGTAAAGTGTAACGCTTGCCTACATGTGGTACTGTGTTGACAGTAGCGCTTAACGCTTTAGCAGCCACCTTTTGCTACGACCGAACAAAAGGTGGTTCTTATATTAGTGAAGAACTTTCAGCCGTGTTGGTAATGCGGCGTGTCGCAATTGCGGCAGCTCAATTGTGACAGCGCGCGCTTTTGGCTTGCGTTGTGCGGGGTAGGGGATTATGATGAGGGGCATGCGAAGCCGCTTGTTTATTCTCACCGTTGTTGCTGCCGTGCTTGCCTCTTGCGCGGGAACCAAGGAATTCACTGTCCGTACC
This sequence comes from Akkermansia sp., assembly GCA_045592685.1. Taxonomy (GTDB): domain Bacteria; phylum Verrucomicrobiota; class Verrucomicrobiia; order Verrucomicrobiales; family Akkermansiaceae; genus Akkermansia. The sequence goes on from JAZNVF010000002.1 coordinate 5,442, forward strand.
ACTCCCTGTGACGGCGCTACCGTGCGTATCAACGGTAAGCTTGTCGAGGGAACAACTCCCGTTACTACCGAAATCGCGCAGGATAAAGACCTGGGGATTGTGGTCGAGAAAGAGGGGTATCAGGTCGGTTCGGCTACTGTCAATACTCAGACCAGCTGGTGGCGCTCCCTGCTGTGGACGGAGAATGACCCCCTCGCACGTTATATAGAGGAGGATGAAGTTACCGTTCCCATGGAGAAAATCCGCGCGGTGAATACCTATACACCCGCATTGATGCCGACCTTTAATCCGCCGCCGGCTGCCATTCAGGCTGCACCCTCTCTGCGCCCCCTGCCGTCGAGTTTGCGGCGATAAGGCGCTTTGCTTGTTGCTTTTCGGGCTGCACTGCCGTGCGGCCCTTGCTTTTTTCGGGGTTGTATGTGGTAATAAAATCCCAAATTTCTCCAAAGAAGTAATTTTTTATGAAATTTTACTTGCAAAACGCGGGAAAAGGGGTATAGTTGGCGCACGAAACTGCGCCGCAGCGTATGCGGGGCTTCAACAAACGAACAAACACACACAAGCAATATGGCTCGTCTTTTCGGTATCGAAATACCCAATGAGAAGCGTATCGAGGCCTCCCTGTGCTACATCTACGGCATCGGACCCTCGACCGCCAAGAAGGTGCTTGAGCAGGCCGGTATCTCCCCGGATCTGCGTACTGGCACACTTTCTGACGCTCAGCTGACCAAAATCGTACAGGCTATCACCAGCAACAACATCCTCATCGAGGGTGACCTGCGCCGTGAGAAGCAGATGGCTCTGAAGCGCCTGACCAGCATCAACTGCCTGCGCGGTATCCGTCACCGCAAGGGTCTGCCCGTTCGCGGTCAGCGCACCCGCACCAATGCCCGTACCCGCAAGGGCCGCAAGAAGACTGTCGGCGCCAACAAGAAATAACCCCTCACATACAAGATACTGAAAATGGCTGAAGAAACCATCCAGGAAGTAGTAGAGACTGCCGCCCCCGCCGCAGAGGCTCCCGCCCCCGCCGCCGCTGAGCAGAAGAAGCCCGAGGGTCGTCGCGACATCTTTGCCGAGCTGGGTCTCGCTGATGATGACGACAAGGTCAAGATTCTCAAGGCTAAGGGCAGCAAGAACGTTACCACCGGTATCGTTCACATCTCCTCTACCTTCAACAACACCATCGTAAGCGTAACGGACCTCAAGGGTAACGTTATCGGTTGGTCCTCCGCAGGCAAGCTCAACTTCAAG
>JAZNVF010000003.1:0-4019 GCA_045592685.1 Akkermansia sp.
GGAGAATCGAGGGCTGCATTTTTGCCGCTACGCAGACGACTGTATCATATTCGTTAGAACAATAGAAGCAGGAGAACGCGTGCTGGCAAGTATCAGCCGCTACATCGAAGATGAACTGAAACTCAAGGTAAACCAACAGAAAAGCAAGGTGGACAAGGTGTGGAACTGCGTCTACCTCGGCTACATCATAGGAGTAGAGGGCAAGTTGAGAATAGCACCGGCAAGCGTGAAGAAGCTGAAAGCGAAAGTGCGATTGATAACTCGCCGAAATCGTCCGACTCCTTTACGCGAAGTAATCGCGGAACTTATCCCCGTGATAAGGGGGTGGACGAATTACTTCAAGCTGGCAGCAATCAACAGGCTATGTCAGGAACTCGATAAATGGACGCGCCGAAAGCTACGGTGCCTGCGCCTCAGACAATGCAAGCACCCGAAAGGTATCCGCCGTTTCCTCGAAAGTATAGGAGTGAAGCGGAAAATGCGCGAGAGTATCGGGTCAATGGGGCGCCGATGGTGGTGGATATCATGCTCACAACTTGCTCATATCTGCATGGATAACGCATGGCTGCGAGCAGAGGGATATATCTCGTTTTATCAACTCCTCAAACGCTGATTGGAAACCGCCGTATGCCATAAATGGCACGTACGGTGGTGTGAGAGGGGGACGAAAGTCCTCCTACTTAATTAGCGACCCGGGGCTACAAGAACCTGGGCCATGCCGGCTGCGATTGCTGCCTGTATGCCGGGGGTGGCGTCTTCGAACACCACACAATCAGCCGCCGGTACTCCCATGCGTTCTGCTGCCAGCAGAAAGATGTCCGGCATGGGTTTTCCGTGACCGGGGGGAACATCATCCGGCGTGACGATGATGGTGAAAAGCTCTTTAATACCTGCTGAGCGCAGGGTGGCGAGAGCCCCGTTGAGGGCGCTGCCGGTGCCGATGGCATACGGTATACCGCGTGAGTGCAGCTCGCGCACCAACCCGACAGTTTCTGGGATGATGGGCAGTTGCTCACTTGCGAGCAACTGATCGTATCGGGCTCGTTTTTCATTTGCCACGGTGAGCGGTTCCATGTGCAGACCGTAAGTGCGGTTTAAATCGTCCACAATATCGGGGGCTGCCATGCCGCCATGGGCTACGAATTCATCCCACTGGAAAACATGGGGAGGGGCCCCGTTGTTCTGCAAGGCTGCCCGCCATGCCTTGTAGTGGGTTGGCATGCTGTCAACAAGCGTGCCGTCGAGGTCGAAAATATAGCCGCCGAATTGTTTTTCGGGCAGGGTGACGCGAGTGCTCATATATGTTTACAGGTCAAACTTTTTGACGAAGGCTGTCAGGTCATCATCTTTGCCGAAGATAACCAACACGTCTCCGGGCTGGAATCGCATGCTGGGTTCGGGGGTGTCGATAACCGGTTGTTCGGGAGTCAGCAGCACGTCATCGTTGCTGCTTTCACTCATCTTGCCACGGCGTACGGTGAGTAGGTTGATGCGGTGCTGCTTGCGCATGTTGATTTCCATGAGAGTCTTGCCTACCCACTCATCCGGCAGTCGTACGTCGGCCAGTGAGTGTGTAGCATCAATTTTGCGCAGGCGCATGAGCCCTTCGTTGATAAAACGAGCTGCGAGCTGCTTGGCCGCTACGTCTTCCACGCGGAAGAGGTCACTCACGCCGATAAGTTTAAGAACTTTGCCATGCAATTCATTTACGCTACGTGCGTAGAGATTTTTTACGCCCAGCTCTTTGAGTTGGGCAGTGATGAGTATGTTGCGCTCGAAACATTCACCCACTGCGACGATGACATAGGTATCTTCCCCCTGCAAATCCAGGCGGCGCAGGGCGCGTATATCTGTGGCATCCCCTATCTGGGCGTCGGCCACGTGGTTGCGGATTTCTTCCACCACGCTTTCTTTCTGGTCAAGCACGGTGACTTCGTAGCCGCTGTCGCTCAGGTACATGGCGAGAGCCCTGCCGAATTGGCCTAAGCCGATGATGACGAATTTCATACGTTCGAGTTGTTATCAGGTTAAGGGTAAACGCGTTTCGGGGTAACGCAGGGGGGAGGGGTCCTTCTGTTTGATGAAGATGAGCATGAAAGTGAACATGCCCACTCGCCCGAAAAGCATGTTGGCACAGATGAAGAATTTGGAGCAATCGGAAAGTTCGCCGGGGTCACAAATGGAATATCCGGTCGTGGTGTAGGCGCTGATTTCGAGAAACAGCAGTTTAATTGTGCCATTGGCTGACTGTGCTAATGTAGGCTCCAGCAGGATGAGCAGCATGGTGCCCGCAAAAATGAGGAAGGTGGAGAGCACTACCGTAGCCATGGCGCGCTCCACTGTGTTGCGAGCAATGCGTCGCCCGTGCAGGTTCAGATCCTGCTGACCGCGCAGCACACGCAGCACCTCGAGTATACACAGCGCCACTACCGGGGCAAATACACCGCCGCCTGTACCTGCCGGATTGCCGCCGACAAACATGAGCAGGCAGAGGAAAAGCTGATATACCTGCCCATAGCTGCTGATATCGGTTATCGTGAACCCGGCCGAGCGTCCAATGGTGTTCCACACGCTTTCCCACAGGTTAAAATCCCCCGATTGCTGGTGGGCAGAGGGTTCCAGACCCCCCAGCAATGCCAGCCCCACACTGCCGACCAACATCACGACAAGGGTCACCCGCACTACCAGCCAGCTGTGGGTGCTCCAGCGGAAAGGGTTACGGCGTTTGCGCACTTTGTTACCCAGGCGTGTCAGAGCCTCCAGGTACACACTGAATCCCAGTGTGCCGGCCAGAGTGAGCAGCATCATGACCCCCTGTACGGCTTTATCATGCGCTACACAGGCCTCCGCCATATTCTGCGGGAACAGCGATATGCCGGCATTGCAGAACGCAGACACCGCGTGAAAAAGCGCCCGGAACCACAGGTGATCCTGCGGTACTCCGGGGGCGCCTGACCACAGGAAATACAGCAGTGTGGCTCCCACCAGCTCTACGCTGAAGGTCACGAAAATGACTGATTTGATAAGCGCCGGGATGATACTGGCGCCCCGTTGGTCGAGCATGGATGAGATAGCCAGCCGATCGCGCACAGCCAGCTGTTTGCCGACCATGAGCAGCACAAAGTACGAGAAAGTCATCACCCCCATGGCCCCTATCTGTATATCAATGAGCAGCACGATTTTGCCCAGTGGGGTGAATGTGCTTGCCACATCCATACAGGTGAGACCGGTTATGGAGATGGCTGAGGCGCAGGTGAAGAACGCATCCGTAAAGCTGATGGGTACATGCGTGGCTCCGGGGGTGAGCAGTACCAGCGTGCTGATGAGTACAAATGCCATCATCCATGTGAAGAAAAGCACGGCCGGACTCCACTCACTGCGACTGCGCGAGCGGTTCTGGCTCCGCCTTTCCCGAACCAGGGCTCCTATGGTGACGAATGAAAAAATGCCGATGATAAAACTCAGTACGATACTGATGCGGAAAAACACCCCGGGCAATTTCTGCCAGATTCCGCCGTAAAAGACGAATGATGCCGCCAGGCCTATGCCCAGCTGCCACCACAGAAAACGTCCCGGAGACTCTCGGTGTATGAGTTTTGTGATAAAATGCAGTAGTACCGTCAGGGTGTTGAACCACACCACAGCACAGAGAATCGGGTGGGTCCCCTGCAAGAACATGCGCAGCTCCGAAGGCCCCGTGGCCAGTCCGGAGAAACAGGCCTCCCACGCAATAACCAGCAGCGCCAGAAGACCCGATATGATTTCGGGGTATTCAAGTGCTCGATATTGTCGTTTGCGGGAGGGATTCATACTGTGGTACGAGCATTATACCACACAACCCTTTATTCGGCAACCCCATTTTGAGGCTTACGGCGACTCCCATACGTGTCCCAAAGATTTGGGACACGTTGATTTACGATTTACAATTTACGATTTACGAATTAAAAGTAAGCGGCTTACGCCGATGTTGGGATAAAAGAAAAATTGTGCCAAAGAACGGGCTGTATGATACCCGGCCA
>JAZNVF010000004.1:0-16061 GCA_045592685.1 Akkermansia sp.
GGATGCCTGCCGGAGTATGAAAAAAACTCGCTGCCGGTACTTGTGTACTGACAGCGAGCTGCGTTGAAGATATGCTCGGGGGGGGGAGGGGTCAGAACCGCCAACCGAGGTCTACACCGACGGTTATGAGACTGTGATCAATCGGTGCTCCGTGTGTACGGCTATCAATTTTGCTTGCGTTCTCGCCGGCCCATGAGAACTGAGCCCAGGGGGTGAGCTGCATGTGCGCGTCGCGCCCCAGGGTGCCGCTGTGGGTAAACAGAGGCAGAGCTGCGCGGATTCGGTAGGCATCCACACCGTCTGCTCCGCTGGCCCAGTAGTCGAACGAGGGGGCAATGCCGGCCGAAAGTTCAAGGTCTGCTCCGAGTATGGCGCCGTTGATGACGTTGGTGAAGCGGTAACCAAGCTCGATGTCGCCGTATATGCCGTTGAGACCTTTGAAGCCCCATCCCCAGGTCATGCTGCCGAAGAAACCGCGCTGGCGGTCATCGAAACGCAGTGTGAAGTTGAAATCATGCGACATGCGGTGATCGGCGTCGTCATAGTTCCTTGCCATGTAACCCTCAAAACCGCCGTAGCGCAGAGAATAGCCGATTTCTGCCGTCAGATTGGGGAAGATTTCCTTGCCGAGCGCGTAGTTGATGTTGACTACATTTGCGTCTCCCAGACTGTCACCGGCTCCCCAGATGATGCCGTAGGAGCCGCTTACGCGCTGGTAGATGCCGCGCCCGAAGAGGTCGCGGTTGGGCAGTTTTGCGCTGCCGGAGATGGAGGAGTACCCGTAGTTGGTCAGGTCGTTTGTGAACCCCATGCCGCGTACATTGTAATTGCTGGTATAGGCGTTGAGGGTGATACAGCCGTTGTCGCCATCGCTGACAGAGGGGGTTACCGGAGCCGCTGCCGGAGCAGTGTAACTATAGTCAACAGGGGGCATGAATGCATCTTCGGCCGCAGCCGGGGACTGGTAACTCACAGAATCGTAGGTTACAGGACCATCGGGAATGGCCGGCGGTAGCTCGGTAGCGGTTACCGGCAGACCGGTGCAAAGGGCAAGAATGGTGCGTTTCATCATACGTGATTATATTAGCTTTGTTAAATAAAAAAGCAAGCTAAAAGCGTGTAATCCCGTGTCGAAGCGTTTTTTTCGGGGAAAATGCGTTGACGCTTTTGCTGAGAACAGGTACAATAGCGGCATGAAGAAGATATTTTATCCGGTTGTCTGGCTGCTGGCATGCACGGCAGGTCTGGCGGAGGATACACCGAGCGCAGCTGCAACGGAACAGCGCTCGGTGGTGGTTGACCTGCAGACCATGAAGCGCGATGCCCGTTGTGGCCAGGTGCTGGTAACCTGCCTGGTAGCCGGTTGCCCCATGCGCATGATGATTGATACCGGAGCTACCCATACCGTGTTGCACCGGGAGAGTGCTGCGAAGCTCACACAGGTGCGCCGGCTGGATACATCGGGTATGAAGTTCAAGGGGAACTCTGCTCAGCGCCCCGAAATTCTGCTTACGTCCCTGCAGGTCGGACCGGCGTCTGCTCCGCAACTTCCTGTCATGGTGCTCGATTTGTCTGCAGTGCGCAGCATGATGGCAGAGCCTATAGATGGCATATTGGGCATGGATGTACTGGGGTCGCTGCCTTTTACATTTGACCTGCGCAGCGGTGAGTACTATTGGGGTGTGCCGTCGGGGGTGGAACTGGTGCCGCTCTATGGTACGCGCGATGACAACGGGCGCATGTTTGTACAGTTGAAGTGCTGCGGTAAGCCGCTGGAGCTGTTGCTTGATACCGGCAGCAGCATCACTCGCGTATATGCGGGTGAGTGGGTGCCCGGCAAGGCAAAGGCGGTGACGGCTCATTTGGGCGATGTGGACAGTGCCCTGCGTGCAGAGGTTGTGGAGGGTAAGCCCGCAAATCTGGAGCTTGCGCCGGGGGTGGTGTTGCCGCAAGTGGCTCCCATCTTCTGCCCGGACGATGATCGCTCCATGCTGGGTATGGATGCTCTGCAGGGGCATGTGCTCATTCACCTGCCCGGGGTGCAGAGTCTTTATGGTTCATTCTTCACCATCCGCTGATATCCGTATATGCGAATAGCTCTGACCGTTCTTTTGCTCGTTATCAGCAATATTGTGATGACGTATGCCTGGTATGGCTCCCTGCGTAAACCGGGGGAGGAGGTAGATCATGGTAATTGGTGGAAATTGATTCTCATGAGCTGGGGTGTTGCATTCTTTGAGTATTGTTTTCTGGTTCCCGGTAACCACATCGGCCGTTCGGCCGGGCTCAGTCTGGCCCAGCTCAAAATTATGCAGGAGGTTATAACACTTTCGGTTTTTGTTCCTTTTATGCTCTTTTTCATGGGTGAGCACTGGAAGTGGGACTACCTGTGGGCGTTCCTCTGCGTACTCGGAGCGGTATTCTTTGTTAATCGGGAGGCTTTGATGGCCTCATGACAGCGTTCTGACTTGAAGAATGAGGGAAAACTGACTATATTATCCGCGTATGAAAGCCGCCACATATCTGATATTCGGTGCCGTGTTGCTCAGTTCGTGCAGCATGTTCGACAAGGGTGAGTACACGCCTCTCTACCTGCAGGAGCCCTCGCCGCTTGACCCGCCCGGTACAGAAGAGGCGCGAGCCAAGATGCGCGCTGAGCGTGTGAAAGAGGGTGTGTTTGCCGTTGGTGCGACCCCCGAGGTGCAGCAGGGAAGGGCTTATCTGCTCGACCGTAACCCCGATTACTCAGCGAACCCTTCGGGGCGCATGGTGACGACCGCTACCGTGACGGTTATATCATGCGAAGGAACATACTATTTTGTGGAGGCCGAGAATGGCGAGCGCGGGTTCCTGCGCGAGACTGATATGGTGAATCCGGTTACTCTGGTGGCTACGGCTGATTTGATGCCCCTGCCCGGTGGTGAAGGAGTGGCCGGTGCAGATGGTCTGCTGCCCTTTGAGCAGGCCCCGCTCAGCGATACGACTGCCCCGCAGTTGCGTATTAACGACGAGGGAAGAACCGTGGTCGTGGTGGGCAAGAAGTCCGAAAAATCACGCGAGTTCGAGGAGCGCAAACGCGAAATCTCTGAGGCCGCTGGGCGTGCAGCTGCCCAGGAAAGTGAGGAGCTGGATGCTGCTCTGCCTGAGCCCACCGGTTCTGCCAATCGGTGAGTCTGCCGCCCGTGCCGCTACAGCCGGTGCACCTGCGGTACCTGAACCATGAAATATGCCACCCTCATCGAGCAGTTTCTGCTCTACCTGGCCGCTGAGCGTGGGTTGAGCACTCATTACCGTGAGGGGGTGCGTCGCAGTCTGAGTCGTTTTGCTCAGTGGTGCGAGGGGCGAGAACTGTCGCCGGAGGAGATTACGGAACCCTTGCTGGCTGAATACCGCACGGAGTTGCACGCGACGGGGTTGTTGCCCTCGAGCTGCCGCATAGCCATGGTTCACCTGCGGCGTTTTTTTCGCTATTTGCACAGCCGGGGTACCATACCTACAAACCCTGCCGAGCTCGTGCAGGGGGGGCGCCCCGGTATGAAGGTGCCCGAAACCCTCGGCGCAGCTCAGGTGAACCGCTTGCTCGAAAGTATAGACCCGCATGAGCTGCCGCTTGGTGCCCGCGACCGCGCAATGCTTGAACTGCTCTACAGTAGCGGGCTGCGTGTTAGTGAGCTTGTCAGCCTGCGCCCGGAGCAGGTCGATTGGGATGAAATGTTTCTGCGTGTGCTCGGCAAAGGTCAGAAAACCCGCTACGTACCCCTGGGGGGCATGGCGGCCACGGCTCTGCGGTATTACATGCGGCATGCCCGTGGTAAGTTAGTGCGGCCCGGCAGTCGCGCGAACGTGTTGTTTTTGTCGTGTCGGGGAACAGGGCTCACACGTGAGCGCATTCGGCAGATTATCAAGTCGCGGGCAGCAGCTATCGGCTTGTCTGAGAATGTTTACCCTCACATCATGCGGCATTCTTTTGCCACTCATCTGCTCGAAAACGGAGCCGATTTACGCGTGATTCAAGATATGCTTGGCCACGCTGACCTGACCACGACACAAATCTACACCCACGTCGAGAAGAAACGCCTGGTGAGCCTGCACCGGCATTTTCACCCACGTGGGCGAAAGGCGGCAGATGAGCAACCACCGCCCCAGGAGAGCTGAATCGGGGTGGCGGGCAGAGCTATTCCACTTCTTCCACGTCGCTTTCATCTGTCTCGATGAAGGTGGGTTCGGGGCGGGTGGTATAGAGCTTCAGCAGGTGCTCTCGCAGAGCGGTCGGCATGTCATCGGGCAACATAAGCTCAATTTCCTCGCGCGGGCAGGCGCAGTAAAAGGGAGTATGGTAGGCGAGCAGAAGCTCTGTCAGACGGGCGATTTCCTCTGCCTGCCATTTGCCTGTACTGATACGTTGCAGCAGGGCGCGGGGCAGGGTGGTGCCGTTGTCGGCACAGGCGAAGGGGTTGGCCCCGTTCTGTAACAGGTGCTCCAGGGAGTCGGCATTCCACACGGCGGCGTTCACTACTTCGGGCGCGGGGGTACCGCCACTCTTCAGCATGTCGCGTAGCAGCTCGGTATGGTAGCGCGCTGCTTTGCACATGGCGGCAGGGGTGGGTAGCGCGTGGTGCCGCAGCAGCTCTCGTGCCGTTTCGCAGTGCGCCGGGGTCAGTTCGCCATTCAGTGCGTAATCCAGCGCTGTGCGCAGAGCTGTATCTGTATAATGTATATCCGCTCCGGCGTCGAGCAGGTAACTCACGACCTTCACATTGCCCAGCTCGGCGGCTGCCTGCAGGGGTGAGGTGTCCCCGTTCCTGCCCTGTATGTCGGCCCCGGCTTTCACAAAGGGGTGCAGACAGCTCACCGGTAGCAGGTTGTCTTCACGCCCTGCTTCGATAAGCCGCACACAGTACGGGAATTCGCCTATCTCTTCGTCGCCGTTTACGTACTTTGCGTAGTGTTGCAGAATTTCCACCGAGTCGTCATATTCCTCGACCGGTTCCTCGTTGATGATACCGTAGCTCAGCAACCGTTCAAGCGCTGTGGCTATGTCAATTTCCGCAACCACGGGAGATGCTCCCGGAGCGGAAAGCGCTGCCACTACACACGCTGTGCTGATAATCAGATTTCTCATGTTTGTTCCGGAGCAGTATAACATTCAATCTTTCTTAAGCAAGAGCAAACTCTGTCAGGCTTGTATAGAGGGCTTGTGAAAAAAGCGGCAGGTGAAGGCTTGCTGTCCCAAACACGAAAACCCCGCAGAAGTTAAAACTTCAGAGGGGTTTTCGCGGTTTTCTGTAGGTTACTTTTAACGGAGAGAGTGGGATTCGAACCCACGGTGACATCTCTGCCACGCTCGATTTCGAGTCGAGTGCCTTAGACCAACTCAGCCATCTCTCCACTGTAAGCAGCTCAGGTCTGCGGCGAGATTATGCCGTCAGCGCACGCGGATGTCAAGCTATTTTTGTGCCAGAGTGGTAATTCTGCTTGTGATGGGGGGGGAAATATGCTACTATCAACGAACGGTGCTCTGTGTGCCGGGCTAGTTTTAATATCGTAACAGAACATGAAACAATTTTTCGGAACAATCGGTTGTTGTCTGTCGTTGGCTTGCGTGGCCAATGCTCTGGAGGTGAGTGATCTGCCGGTAAAGGGGCTCACGCGTGATTATGCTGACAGCAACTTCAGTAAAGATTACGATTATTGCATTCTTTCGGATTATTCCGTACGCCGTACGTGGAAGGCTGAGGGATATACGCTGGTGATGGATTTTGATATACGCAGCAGTAATCTGCTGAGCCTGTATATTGATTATGAGCCGGCCATGCCCAAGGCCGAGGCCATGCAGCACATGCGCCACCTGTGTGAAGGGCGCGATGAGGATACAAAGTGGGTGAAGACCAAGGAGAAATCCGCAGCCAGGGTAGGTCTGAAAAATGCCCGGCATCGTTGCCTGACGGATGGGAGTTATCTTTTCTGGGAATCTGCCGGCAGCAGAGGTGACTGTGAGCGTATGTGCTGGTTTGCAGAGGCTCCCAGACAGGACCGCCTGCAGATAGCCAAGGCAAATAAAAACACCGGTAAGACGGCTATGGGCAGTGCTGTAGGTGGGGCGGGCTTCGAAGCCTTGTTCCGGGATGAAGAGCGCCGTCGCGGGAGTGCCGCGACCACCCGTCCGGCGGTTTCTGCTCCGGCTGAGGTTCAACCGGACGAGAAACCTTCGCCTACCCCTTCGCCTGTCCCTTCGTCAGTTCCTTCTCCGGCTCCTTCGGCAGCACCCACAACCACTCCGGAGCCGGTTGCCGGACGTTCGGCACAGCCGACGGTGGTATCTACTGCCCCCAATCTGTTTGAAAAACTGGGTATAGAGTGGAATGAGCAGACGAAAAAATGGCTCATGTATGGTGGCGGTGCTTTGTTGTTGCTCATCATCTGGAACCGCATTGCGGCGGCGCGCCGCCGTGCCAGGCAGACGGCGGCGTTCGAGGCGCTCCTGCGTCAGGGGAAGGGGCAGAGAGATGAAGATGGGGAAAATTGACGTGATTGCTGTTGTTTCTGGCACGAAAATGGCTTGACCGTCGTCTTATAAAAGAGTAGAAATACCTTGTTCATGTTCAGAAAATTACTTTCCTTCACCATAACTGTGACAGTTCTCTGTCAGTGCAACACCCTGCAGTCTGACTGCGAGGCTCTGCGCCTGCGCGAAGCTGAAATTGCCCGCGAACCTGCCGGTGATTACTATGTGGGTCGCCGTTACCATATACCCTACACTCGCTTTTGGGGGTACATGCGTGAGCCGGGGAAAAGCTGGCGCACAGCCGGACTGGTGATGATGGATGAGCGTGTGTGCCGCACGCCCGATCGTGGTATGGAGCCCCCGGTGGAGGGCGCTGTTTACGGAACTGATAACAATGTGGAATATATTGTGAAAGGGGCTTATACCGGCACGAAAGCATACGACCCCAGCACCAATCAGGTGCTGCCTGTCTTCCGCCCCACGTCTTTCGAGGTGCGTAATCGTCAACCCGGTTTCCTTTTCGTGCCTTCCGAAGAGTACGAAGAAGAGCGCGTAACTCTGCGCCCTGCTCTCATGCCCTCTCCCCAGGCTTGCTCGCAATATCGTTAATATGACGCGTATTTGTCGCGCAGTTATTTATTTTCTGTGCTACAATCCCGACAGACAATCGTTCGCTTACTCATTTTTTAACTCAGTTATCAATTTTTCCTGCACAGTATGGCTCAGTCAAAAATTCTCGTAGGGCTCGAAATCGGAACGTCCAAGACCTGCATGGTGGTGGGTGAAATCCGCCCGGATGCCACGGCAACCATCATCGGTGTGGGCGAGGTGCTCAGTGCTGGTGTGCGCAAGGGCGAGATCGTGGACCAAAGCATGGCTCGCCAGTGTGTGTGCGATGCCTGGCAGCTCGCGCAGGACCACGCCGAGGTAGACATTCTCAACGTGTTCCTCTCTGTCACCGGTGAGCATATCATCGGCGAGAACTGCATGGGCTCTTATCGTCTGCCCGATGACGAGAACATCATCGAAGAAGAGCATGTTCAGCTTGCCAAAGAGAAGGCAGAGAAAGCAGAAATCCCCACAGACCGTTTTGCTGTGAACCGCGAGCTTGGTAGTTTTTCCATCGACAATCGCGAAACCTCGCGCCACCCCATCGGGCTGGCCGGTCGCACACTCGATGTGAATTGCCACGTGATGCATGGCATTCGCACGCGCTTGCAGAATTCCCTGCTGTGTGTGCGCCAGGTACCGCTTGAGGTGGAGGATTTGGTATTTGCCCCGCTTGCCACGGCACAGATGGTGCTCAACCGCCAGCAGAAAGAGGCCGGCGCCCTGCTCATCGACATCGGTGGCGGTACGTCGGACTTCATCTGCTACAGCGGTGGCGATGTGGTGGCCAGTGGCTGTATACCCGCCGGTGGCGACACCATCAACAGCGACATCGTGAAGCTCACCGAGCAGCGCGTGAGCAAGAAGGCCGCCGAAGTGCTCAAATGCACCGAGGGTAACGCCTACGGTGATGTCAACGACCGCTCCCTGGCTCAGTACAGGAGCGAGCTGGGCATGCACGATGTTTCCATACCCCGTGGCGAGCTCAACCGCATTATCCGCGACCGTATGGCGGATATTCTGGTGCGTGTGGGCAAGCGCGTGCCGGAAGATGTGTGGAAGCAGAGCGGCATGAGTGTCTATTTCTCCGGTGGTTCGAGCCTGATGCGTGGTCTTGATTCCCTGGCCCACCACATCTACGGGGTGCCCGTGCACCAGCCGGCCCCCACGGCTGAAGGTCAGAACTACTCCTACCTGGCCGACCCGCGTTATTGCACGGCTATCGGGTTGATTCGCTTTGCCCAGCGCTATGACGATGACGCCCTGCACAATGCCTCCCCCGGGTTCATCAAGCGCCTGCTGCGCATGTTCCGCCGAGGTTGATACCGGTTTTCACCCTGACAAGATTTCACCGATATGCTTACCTACCAGACCTCGCAGCCCATGGAAGGCGGTATTGCCATCGTGGGTATCGGCGGTGCCGGTGCACACATTCTGCAGTGTTTTGCCGGTTCAAGTGCCAACAATGTGCGGCTTTACACCCTCTCGCCGGATGAGCGCGTGGGCCATTCCTGCGGCAGCAATGTGGAGTATGTACCGCTGGGCAGCGGCCTGAGCCATGGCCTGAGCTGTGGTGGCGACCCCACGGTGGGTGCCCGTGCTGCACGCGAGAGCCGCGCTGAACTGCAGGCCATGCTGAAAGATGCCCGTCTGCTGGTCATGGTAGCAGGTTTGGGTGGCGGTACCGGTTCGGGGGTGACCCCGGTACTGGCGCAGATGGCACGCGAGGCCGGCTTGTTCCTGGTGTCGGTACTGGTCATGCCCTTTGCCTTCGAAGGTGAGCGCCGTCGTGCGCAGGCAGATGCCGCGCTGGAGGAAATCTCGCGCCTGAGCGATATTGTCTTCTGCTTCGAGAACGACTACATGGAGGAACTCTTCCGCAACCGCTCGGGCGCCCGTGCTGTGTTTGAGGAGGTCGACCGCCTGTTGGCTCGCGCCACGGCATCTGTGCCCATGCTTGCCTCGTCCCCGGGCTTCATCAACCTCGGCCTCGATGAACTCGCCGTAGCCCTCGAAAACAACGACTCTCGCTGCATTTTCGGTACCGGCAGCGGCTATGGCCCCGACCGCGCCACGGCTGCCGCACGCGCCGTGCTCGAATCCCCCCTCGTTGCCCACCGGAATGCCCTCAGCTTCGCCCGCACGGTCATCGTGCACGTCGCCGGCGGCGATTCCATGTCCATCACCGAAATCCGTACTGTCATGGAGACCGTGCGCGATGGCTTGGCTGGCAAAGACGTCAACATCTTCTTCGGTACTACCGTCAAACCCCACCTGGCAGACGAAATCCGCGTGACCCTCATCGCCTCGGTCGACTCGAAGGAATTCCACGCCGCTATCGCCGCTGCAGATGAAGCCGCTGCAGCAGCTGCTGATGAGCCTGAAGACGAAGCCCCGGAATTGGCAGAGCAACCCGAGCAGGCGCCCGTTGGGGAGCCCGCTGCCGATGAAACGGAACCCCAGCCGGAACCCGTGGCAGATGAGCCTACCCCCGAAGCTGAAGTGACAAAGGCGGCGGCAGAAAAGCCCGCCCCTGAGCCCGCTGATGACGAGGTGGTTGCCCCCGAGCCGGAAGTGGAGCCTGCAGAGGAGGAAGAGGAGCCGGAGGACGCTATCCCCTCATTCACCGTGCAACCGGCCATGCACCAGCCGGAGCTCATGCCTGCCACGGCAGGTACTCTCGGCGCTGCGGCCGATGGAGAAGATGAACCTGCTGCCCCGCAGACCGGTAATCTGTTTGCTGAGGGAGAGGGCGGTTTTGTGCGATTCTCCCGCCGTGGGGCAGATGCCGATGATGATTTGGATACCCCGCCCAACGTCAATTTCAACTCGTTGCGCGGTATTTTCCCGCGTAACTGATTGACCCGTGACCGCGCCCTCTGGCAGACAAGGGGCGCGGTTTCTCCTTAAAAACCACCCACGGTGAGACTTTGCAGAGCTTGTTTGCAAAGGGCAGCGGACCACTGACCCGGTGCGGTGGGGGTGCTGCCCAGGTAACCGTAAATCAGGCATGAGCCGTGCTGTACATAGAGCAGTCGGCTCACAGCACCGAGCGGCCCCATACCCATGACAGCCATCGGACCGCTTGCCCGGCGCAGCAGCTCGATACCGGTCATGATATCCTCTGCCCGCTGCAGACGGTAGGCAAACTTCACGATATCAGCCCCCAGCTCGCGGGCGCGGCGCTCGCGCTCCAGCAGCACGCTCAGCTCAGGTGTGCGCTCAAAATCGTGGTTGCTGCCGATGACGGTGACTCCTGCCGCCCGGGCGGCGGTTACAAGTTCCTGCGCGTGGTCGAGCTGAGCGGTCTCCCAATCGAGAGCCGTGGCCAGCGGCAGCAGCTCGTGAGCAAGTGACAGGCGCTCGCTCTCAGCCATGGCGCGGCAACCGCCCTCGCTCTCATGCCGCACAGTCAGCAGCACAGGGCAGGCCGGGCGCTGTGCCAGCAGTTCGGCGGGTGTGATGTGGGCAGGCAGCGCATCCTCCCGCAGCTCCACCCAGTCGCACTCCGCCGCAATCTGCGGCTGTGCAGCTGCACACCAACCCTGCCAATCACTCACTGAGCCTACTACCCTGTACCCCATACCGTTCATATCGGGGATATTCTACCGCAATGGCCACTAATCTGCAAGCCTGCAATCTGACACGTGGTGGTAAGTTTTTTACTGGAAATTGACCATGCCGGCGGCTTTCAGGACATCCCATCCGCCTTCGAGTACATAGATGGGAGCCTCCGTTATCTGCAGTTCGCGCAGCTCGCGGGCGATATCTTCAGATGAGGTGCAGTCATTTGTGCAGAATACCAGCACACATTCCCCACGCTCGCCGGCCTGCATCAGGCGCTCTACGGCGGCATCCACCAGCTCTTGTCGCCGGGCACCGGGTCGAATGGGGAACATCCTGTTGTCGTTGAACATGAGGTGATTGATTTCAAAATCACTTTCGCTCCGTGCATCAATCCACACAACTTTATCACCAAATTGGTTGCGCACGGTTTCCAGGCACATGCGACCCTCCGGCAGTTCGGCCTGCACACAGACCGGCAGTCGCCGAGGCGCGAACCAGGCGGCCTCTACCCAGTACAGCACTATTGCGAGAGCTGATATGATAATACCCAGTCGAATCAGCTGCGTGAATGAGTCCTTCATAGTGCAGTCATTTTTACCACATCTCAGCCTGACTGTCAAATGCGTTTTTTGATTGCCTTGAGCCCCTGTCTATGGTAAATATAAGGCATGCAACGCTTAAACAATCGCGGGCTGAATGAGATGCGCCCGCTTGAATTTGTGCTCGATGTCGCCCCGCACGCTACAGCGTCGGTTCTTTCGTGTTTCGGCAATACACGTGTGATTTGTGCCGTCACTATTGAGGAAGATGTACCTCGCTGGATGAAGGCCCAGGGCGTGCCCGGTGGTTGGTTGACCGCCGAATATGCCATGCTCCCCTATTCTACGCTGGACCGCAAGCGCCGCGACAGTACCGCCGGTAAGGTCGACGGTCGTTCGATAGAGATTCAGCGTCTCATCGGTCGTTCGTTGCGCGCTGTGATGGATTTGGAAGCTCTGGGGCAGCGCACGGTCTGGATTGATTGCGATGTTTTGCAGGCCGATGGCGGCACGCGCACGGCCTCCATCACCGGGGCTGCCGTGGCACTGGCAATTGCTCTCAACCGTATCATGGCCAAGGGAGCTATCACCACGAATCCCATGCGCCAGTTGGTATCTGCCGTATCTGTCGGCAAGCTGAAGGGGACCCCCTTGCTTGACCTTTGCTATGTGGAAGATCGTGATGCCGAGGTAGACATGAATATCGTGATGACTGAGCAGGGGCAGTATGTGGAGGTTCAGGGCAGTGGCGAAGAGGCTGTATTCACCGCCGAAGAAATGGCGCAGATGCTGGCTCTTGCCGGTGAGGGTATAGCTGCTATCACCGCTGCTCAGAAAGAGGCCATTGCACGTGCTGATCAGCCTACGGCAGAGGATTTCAACTCCCTGCGCGACTTCTTTGCCAGATAAATGGCTCCGGCGCCGAGCGTCACCATTTCATTACCCCGGAGTGTGTACACATGGCCGGGGTAATATGTTGTTTGATTCAATAGCAAGACCCGCAGCTCATGAGCGCGGGCCTTGCGGAGTGACGGCAATAATGATTGCCGGGGATGTTTACTCACCGGTGGGCCAGCCAATACACTGGTGCACGACAGCTGTATGGTCTGCGGGCAGACCCAGCTCCCGATTAAGCGCAGGAATATCAATCATGGCGCGGATGACGGTGGAGAGTCCGCGCGAGGTGGCATACAGGTATACGTTCTGATAGGCAGAGCCCACGTGGTTCTGGCCACCACGGTCATTTTTGATGACGTAGAGGAGATGCAGCGGGGCGTTTTTCACGAAATCCTGCCGGTCGCAGAGGGGGATGAGGTTCTTGTCGTTCACCTTGCGCAGACAGTGGCCGGGGCCGTCATATTGCCAGCAGCCGGTGGGGGTCAGGACGTAGAGTGCCATGTTTTGCAGGTTGCGAGATGTCGGTATGGTGCGCGTGCCATGGGGGTTCACACCCCAGGCCACCCACAGAATTTCGCTGAGTGTCCGGTCATCTACGGCTTTTGCCGGGTCGAAGTCGCGGCTGCTCTGCCGCTGTGCTATTGCCTGCATCAGCGGCATGCCCCCCGTCATTTCCGGTTGCGGTAGTACCTTTACCTCGCCATCGGCGCCCCATGCCGGCAGCATGGCGGTAGCCAGCGCACAAATCTGAATCAGTTTCTTTACCATGTCAGCATTCTATCAGTTTTGTACCCCGGTGCAAAGAAAAAAGCAGCGCTGTGGCTGCTTTTTACGCCCCCCCTCATGCTATGCGGGTGGTGGGTATAGTCGGCACTGACCCTGCCGCTGCTCCCGGTTCCGGGGAGCGCGGTCAGATGTTCGGGCACTGTCGGCGAAGTGCGGCTCGGTGGTGGCTCAACTGGGTTTGAAATTGCGGGCAGCGGTGATACCCGGCAGAGCCTCGAATTTCGCAAGTTCAGCCTCCGGCAGCATGTATGAGGTGCTGCACCCGGTGCGGCGATAGTTCCCGGCGTTTTCGGCTTTGATGATAGGCTGGTTGAGCATGATTTCATCGAGCAGGAGCCCCTCGGCATCCAGAAATTCCAGATTGGTCAGGTAGCGGTAGAATGCGGGTGACTTCACTCGGTTACTCAGGCCGTGTCGGCGGCGTTTCCATATTGCGCGCTCAGGCAGAGGGGCACTCTCAAGGTGTGGCATGATAGCCTGCAACTTGTCGAGTTCTGCCGGGCTCAGTGATATAATTTCGTCTGAACCGCCGAAACCGTGGGTTACGGTTATGCGAATCTGGGCTTTTACGGCCCTGGCGGCTGCCTCGCGCAGGTGGGCGGTGCGTGCATTTACGCGGTTGAGCATGTCATCATACTCGCGGTCGAGTGCCCGCTCATCTTGTACGCGGTTGACCAGATAACAGGTCAGAGCCGTGCCCAGCAGACCACCTATGGTTATCCACAGTGCTTTGTTGAGTTCGTTTGCCATGCTTGCATTCTAGCAAGATGCCGTTGTGATGTCAATGCATTTATACTTGCAACCTTGTGAGCAGCGTCAACATCCCGGTAATTGTCGGGGGATGTGGGGTTCGAGGGTTTGGCGGCCTGCTCGTTCGCGTTCCCGTGCGTGGCGACGTGCCTGGGCCTGCAGGTGTGCCTGCATGGCGAAGGGTGGTTCGCCATGCGGGCAGGGGATGGGAGCGGAGCTGCCATCCGGGCCGATGACACAGGCCTGCGTGTTGTCGCGGAAACAGGCGTCGAGAACTCCTTTTACGCGCTCGGCGAGGTCGCGGTTCATGATGGGAATCATCAGTTCAACGCGTCGGTCGAGGTTGCGGCGCATCCAGTCTGCACTGGCTATATAGACCAGCGGTTCGCCGCCATTGCCGAAATGGAATATACGTGCATGTTCCAGGTAGCGGTCTACAATGCTGACGATGTGAGTGCATGCGCGCCCTCGCGCAGTTCCCGGTACCCAGCAGCAGATACCACGGATATTCAGCCGGATTTCTACCCCGGCGGCAGAGGCCTCCTCGAGCGCGGTCATAATTTCAGGGTCGTTCAGGGAGTTCATCTTGGCGCGGATTTCGGAGCGCTCGCCGCGGGTTGCCCTGCGGGTTTCGGCTGCTATCAGCTCAAGCAGGTGCTCTTTCATCATTGCCGGACTGGGGAACAGGCGGCGGAACCGGCTCAGGCGCGTGAGCCCGGTAACGGAGTTGAAGAATTGGGATGCATCTGCCCCCAGGTGTTCATCGCAGGTAAGCAGGGATAGGTCGCTGTAGATGCGCGCGGTATCTTCGTTGTAATTTCCTGTACCGAAATGGCAGTAGCGCCGCAGTGTGCCGTTTTCGCGGCGAACCACCAGTGTGATTTTGGCATGGGTCTTGAACCCTTTCACTCCGTATACCACCTGCACACCGGCGCGTTGCAATCGCTCCGCCTGGGCGAGATTATGGCTTTCGTCGAATCGCGCTTTGAGTTCCACCAGTACGGTGACCTGCTTGCCGGCCTCGGCTGCGCGGCAGAGCGCATTGATGAATCGTGACTTTTTGGCTGTGCGATACAGTACCTGTTTGATGGCGAGAACGTCGGGGTCTTGCGCAGCCTCTTCCACGAATCGCACGACCGGTTCATAGCTTTCGAAGGGGTTGTGGATAAGGATATCTCCTTCGGCTATGTTTTCAAACATGGTCAGTCCCGGGTCAACCCCTGCGGGAAAAGCCGGTACCCAGCTCTCTATCTTCAGGTTCTCGTGCCCCGGCTCGTTGACCAGACAGCCGAAATCCACCAGTCGAAGCGGCCCCGGTACGCGGTAGGTTGAACTTTCATCTGCTCCCACCAGACCGGCGATTCGACGGGCAAAGTCGGGCTCAATGTCCCTCGGTAGTTCCAGCCGCACACAATCCGAAAACTTGCGTGCCACCAGCACTTCCTCCATTTCCTGTGCGAAATTGCCCCCTTCGGCCTCATGCACGGCTATATCGCCGTTGCGAGTCACGCGAAGTGGGCTGCTGCGCACAATTCGCTCCCCGGGGAATAACTGCCCGGCGAACTCCCCCACCAGTTCTTCGAGTAGTATATAGGCATCTTTCCCCAGCGTGGGGGCATGTACCGCGCGCGGCAGGCATTCCGGCAGCACTACTGCCACGAAACGCGTGGCCCCGGTGTCTGACTCCAGTAACTCCACCCCCAGTACGATGCTCAGACTCGGTAAAACCGGCGGGTACTCTACCTCCAGCGCCAGTGGTGTGAGCAGCGGCGCAACATTGACCGTAAAGTAATCCTCAAGCGCGCTGTATTGAGCTTCGCTCAGTTCATCCATACTCAGCGGTGCCAGCCCGGCCTCCCGCAGCTGGGGCATCAGCTCATCATTGAGCAACAAGTACTCATCTGCCACCATGCGAGTTGCTCTCAGGCGGATTTGTTCCAGTTGCTCGCCGGGGGTGAGTCCGGTCAGGTCACGGTGACTCTTGCCGCTCTGTTGCAACAGCAGCAGCCCGCCTACGCGTACCTGAAAAAACTCATCCAGATTGCTCGCCGAAATTGCCAGAAATTTCACACGCTCCAGCAACGGCAGCTCCCGCCGCTCGGCCTGCGCCAGAACCCGCTGGTTGAACTTCAGCCACGATATTTCCCGATTGATGTACATGCTCGCTTCCTTGCGCTCCTTCCTGCTCGCCTCTCTCTCCTCATCCTACCACTTTCGCCCCGTTACCGCAAGCCAAAAGTCTCGCCGTTTCCCGGCTGAGCTCGTTCCCGCATTGCCTCAAAAATCCAGTCACCGAACTGACACTTCTCACGAGTTAGGCTGACACGTGAAAAGCTGGATGCCTCATAAATCAGGCACTAACATATACACATGTCTCTCAGAATGAGTAAACAAGCAATAATAGAGTT
>JAZNVF010000005.1:0-16414 GCA_045592685.1 Akkermansia sp.
GGTAAAGTGGTGCGAGGCGCAGGTAAGCCTACAAGTACCTTCACTCCGCCGGGGGCCGGTTATTCGGTAACGCCCCCAACCGAACCAACCACTCAATCAGAACGGGAAGAGTTAGCTCGTCAATTACTGGCAGAGGCAGGCTATGAGGGTGGCAAGGGATTCCCCGTGCTGGAACTCATGACCACATCGCGCGATGTGCAGCGAGTCATGGCAGAAACCATACAAGCCATGTGGGAGGAAGTGCTCGGCATACACGTTGACATTCGTTCCTGCGAATGGACGGCCTACAAGGCCGCCCAGCAGAATATGGAGTACGACATCTCCTCCTCCTCGTGGAGTGGCGACTACCTCGACCCCGCCACCTTCGTGGAGCTGTGGCGCAGTGGCGGCGGTAACAACTGCACCGGCTGGGGTAACCCCGACTGCGATGCCGCTCTGGCAGCCGCACGTGCCACCGGCAGTGCGGATGAACGCCGCGCCCACCTGCAACATGCCGAGGAGAGCATGCTGCGCGAGCTGCCCATACTCCCCCTCTACCACAGTGAGCGCACCTACCTGCGCAGCAACCGCCATGTGAGCGGCTGGCAACCCCGCCTGCTGGACAATTTTCCCCTCGATGCCGTAGAAGTGAAACCATGATTAAGCTATTATTCAAACGACTGGCGCAGGGAGCACTCGTGGTGTTCGTGCTGGAGACCATCACCTTCTTTCTGGTGCGTATGCTGCCGGGTAACCCGTTCCTGGGCGAGCGTAAACTGCCGCAACATGTCATGGAGCAGCTCAATGCGCTCTACGGGCTCGATAAAAGCGCGCTCGTGCAATACTTCAACTATTGGAAAAACATCATCACCGCCGGGGATTTCGGACCCTCGCTGGTGCGCGAAGGGTTGCAGGTGAGCGACATCATCGCCACGGCATTCCCGGTATCGCTGTGGCTGGGTGTGCTGGGCATGGCCATAGCCATCGTGGTGGGCATACCGGCCGGCATGCTCTCGGCGTGGTGGAAAAACCGCTGGCCCGACACCCTGCTCATGTTCCTGGCCATGCTGGGCATCTGCATGCCGGCATTCGTCATCGGGCCGCTTTTCGGCAAGACTCTCGGCATGCATGTACCCGGGCTGAGTGTAGCCGGGTGGGACAACCCGCTGTGTGCCGTGCTGCCTGCGCTTACGCTGGGGCTTATCAATGCGGCATACCTGGCACGCCTGACACGCGGCGGCATGCTTGAGGTGCTCTCGCAGGATTTCATGCGCACCGCCCGGGCCAAGGGAGCCGGGGCAGTACGCCAGTTGTTTGTGCATGCACTGCGCAGCGGTTTGCTGCCGGCGGTATCCTACCTCGGGCCTGCCTTTGCGGCGCTGATTACGGGTTCGTTTGTTGTCGAGACCTGTTTTCAGGTACCGGGCATGGGGCTGCACTTTGTGAATGCCACAACCGACCGCGACTATTTCCTGATTCAGGGGCTTGTGCTCTGCTATGGCGTGCTTATAGTAGCAGCCAATCTGGTGGTAGACCTCACGCTCGTAGCCCTTAACCCGCGCCTGCGCTCGCAGGGTGCAGCATAACCACTTTACCATGGCAACTCCAACTTACACACAAGGTAACTCACTGAGCAAAGATGCCTGGCTGCGCTTGTCACGCAACCGGGCCGCCATGGCCGCACTGGCATTTCTGGTGCTTATGGTGCTGGCCTGCTTTGTACTGCCGCTTTTCCCCTGTATAGCCAACCCGAACACCACCGACCTCAACAACATCGCCGCCCCATGCAGCTGGGCTCACCCCTTCGGCACCGACCAGCTCGGGCGCGACCTGCTGGCGCGCGTGCTCTACGGCGGGCGTATATCCCTGCTTGTAGGGTTGGTAGCCACGGTAGTGGCTCTCATCATCGGCCTGGTGTATGGGTTGATATCAGGTTATGTCGGCGGGAGAACGGATGCGCTGATGATGCGCACAGTCGACGTACTGTTTGCGCTGCCGTTCATTGTACTTGTCATCGTATTCTCCCTGAGTATCGAAGAGCCCAGCCGCCAGCTCACGGCCGGTATTGTTGAGCTCACCGGTTGGCGCCGCGAAGCGGTGGCCCCCATCCTGGGGTTGGTACCGCTGTTTATCGCCATCGGGGCGCTGGGGTGGCTGACACTCGCCCGAATCGTGCGCACGCAGACACTGGAAATCAAGTCGCAGGAATATATCATGGCGGCGCAGTCTCTCGGACTGGGGCACCTGAATATCCTCTTCCGACACATAGCGCCGAATCTGTTGGGGACGGTCGTTGTCTACACCACTCTGGCAGTACCGGGTATCATGCTCACGGAATCCACCCTCTCCTTCATCGGGCTGGGAGTAAAAGCGCCGAATTCATCGTGGGGCACACTGATAAAAGAGGGAGCAGACCGCATGGAAGTGAGTCCGGAGCTACTGGTATTCCCGGCGGTCTTCTTCTGCCTGACCCTGCTGGCGCTCAATTTCCTGGGGGATGGTCTGCGAGATGCCATTGACCCCCGCTCGGCAAAAGACTGAAAATGACTGTTGGAACTAACCTCTTGCCGCAGAGCATGAAATAAGTCACAATGGCGGGCGTATGAAAGAAAGTCCGCTCCATTCCCTGCACCTCCGCCTGGGGGCCCAGATGGCCGAAACCAGTGGTTGGAATATGCCGCAGCAGTTCAGTGACCTCATAGATGAACATCTGGCCGCCCGGGCAGCCTGCGGCCTGTTCGACATCTCCCCCGTCGGCAAGTTCCGCCTGCTGGGTAATGGGGCACTCGACTGGCTGGAGCAGCACCTCACCAGCAACATTGCCGACTGCTGCGATGGCCATGGCATACAGACCCTCATGTTGCGCGACAACGGAATCATCCTTGACCGCATGACAGTACTGCGAGAAAGTGCGGGGCGTTTTCTGCTGATAGGTTCAGCCTCTCTGGCGGATGCCGACTTCGAGCACCTGAACCGCCGACTGCGCAGCAGCGCTATCGAACTTATCAACGAAACGGATCGGCTCTGCGCAATCGCTCTCACCGGACCGGATACGAGCCGTGTGCTCCGAAAGGTCATACACGATACAGAGCTGCCGAAGAGGGGGTGTTTCTGCAACTTTCGTCGTGGCGGGCAGCGCTGCACCCTCTCGCGCTGCGGGCTGATAGCCCCCGATGGTCTGGAGCTCTACTGCCCGGCCGCCACGGGTATAGCCTGGTTCGAGCAACTCATGGCCGCCGGTGCTGTGCCCTGCGGTCAGAAAACCGGCGAGTACCTGCGCATCAGCCGTGGGTTCGCCAGCATGGAAAATGACAGCCGGGGGCTCACCCCTGCTGCGGCCTCTCTCTCCCACCTCTGTGCTACTGACAAGCAATACACCGGCTCACAGGCGGTGCAAGATGCCCCGCCCCCGACCGCAAGGCTCATCTCACTGCGCTGCAGCACCCCGGGCAATACCCTCACCCCCGGTGACACAGTACAAGACCTCGACGGCGGGCACGTAGGCAGTATCACCAGCGCGGCTCAGGCTGCCGGCACAGGTCACAGCTATGCCCTGGCCTATGTCAGTACCCGCCACACCGAGCCGGGCACCCACCTGCAGGTTATCGTCGGCGGGCGCCCCGTTCCGGCCATGGTCGAGGCGCAGGATAAAGTTTAATGTTGAAAGGCTAAAGCGGGGCAAAAATCGGGGTTGCATACGCACTTTTCGGGCAGTAAGGGGGCGTATGGGGAGATTTCTGCTTGCGGGAGGGCGCGCGGTGTGGTACCATATACAGCGTAATATGGCAGCAGAATATACGGAAGACGACATCAAATCGCTGGCCTGGCAGGAGCACATCCGTGCACGTGCCGGTATGTACATCGGTAAGCTGGGCGATGGCAGCATGGCGGATGATGGACCCTATGTACTGCTCAAAGAGGTGATAGATAACTGTGTGGATGAGTTCGTGATGGGAGCGGGCAAGAAAATCATTGTCCGCATATCCCCCGATGGACTGTGCGAGGTTCGCGACTTCGGCCGTGGTATACCGCTGGGTAAGCTCTACGACTGCGCCGCCCAGATTAACACCGGCGGTAAGTACGACAGCGAGGCGTTCAAGAAATCGGTAGGTCTGAATGGTGTGGGTCTGAAAGCGGTGAATGCTCTCTCGTCCTTCTTTGAAATCCGAGCCTGCCGCGAGGGACAGTGCCGCCATATTCAGTTCTCGGAAGGAATCATGATAGAAGGTACCGACATTACCGAACCGACAGACGAAGCGGACGGCACGAAGGTCACCTTTATGATAGACCGCACGGTATTTGCGGAGAACGCTGCGTACAATCTCGAGTACGTCAACCGCATGTGCCGTTACTACTGCTACCTCAATACCGGGCTGACCATCAATCTGAACGGCAAGAACATCGTCTCTCGCAACGGTCTACTTGATTTGCTGAAGGAGGAGATGAGCACCGAACCGATATACCAACCCATTCACCTGAAGAATGAGGATATAGAAATAGCTCTCACCCACAGCGACCAGTACGGAGAGGAGTACTACTCATTCGCCAATGGTCAGCACACCACCATGGGCGGTACCCACCAGAGTGCGTTCCGAGAGGCTATTGCCAAAACCCTGCAAAACTTCTACAAGAAGAATTACGACGCTGCGGATATCCGCGCCAGTATCGTAGCGGCAGTCAGTATCAAGGTAATCGACCCCATCTTCGAATCCCAGACCAAGACGAAACTCGGCAGTAATACCATGGGCCCCGGCAAGGAAACCATTCGCACCTTCGTCGGTAACTTCCTGGCCCGAGAGCTCGATAACTACCTGCACCGCAACCCCGATGTCGCGGAAATACTCGAAGACAAAATCAAGGAGAGCGAAAAAACACGCAAGAAGGTCTCCGATGTACAAGGCAAGGTAGCCAAGGAGCGAGCCAAGAAAGCCCGCGTGCACAACAAGAAACTGCGCGATTGCCGAGTACATTACGACACGAAGCACAAGCGGGCGAAAGATACCATGCTCTTCATCACCGAGGGTGACTCTGCCTCCGGCTCCATCACCACGGCAAGAGATGCCGAAACTCAGGCCGTATTCTCCCTGCGTGGCAAACCGGCCAACAGCTTCGGCATGAACAAAAATGCCATACTCGAAACCAATGAAGAGCTCGACTTCCTGCACCTCGCGCTCAATGTTGACAAGAATATCGAGGATTTACGCTACAACAAGGTAGTCATCGCTACCGATGCTGATGTGGACGGCATGCACATACGCCTGCTGCTGCTCACCTTCTTCATACAGTACTTCCCCGAGGTCATACAGGAGGGGCACCTCTATATCCTGCAAACCCCGCTTTTCCGAGTGCGCAACAAGAAAAAAACCCTTTACTGCTACTCCGAAAACGAACGAGACAAAGCCGTGAAAGAACTCGGCAAAAACCCCGAAATCACGCGATTCAAAGGACTTGGGGAAATATCTCCCCAGGAGTTCAAGGGTTTTATCAACGAAGATATACGCCTGGAGGAAGTCACCCTCGAAAACGCCCGCCGCCTGCGCGATTTGCTGCGCTTCTACATGGGCGAAAACACCCCTGACCGTCGCCAGTACATCATGGACAATCTGCGAATCGAGGAAGACCCGGCCTGATTCCCTCCCCCACACACATCATACAACATCTTACAACCAACAGAAACAACCATGAAAACACTCATCATCGCACGCCACGGCAATACCTTCCGCAAGGGCGAAACTCCCACCCGCGTAGGTTCCCGCACTGATCTTCCCCTCGTGGAAGAAGAGCGTGGGCGCGGTATCGGCAAGTACCTGGCCAAACTCGGCCTGATTCCCACGCGCATTCTCGCAGCCCCGCTGCAGCGCACCATGAGCACAGCAGCGCTGGCTGCTGAAGAACTCGGCAACCCCTGCGCCGTGCAGCCCGATGCCCGTTTCATCGAGGTCGACTACGGTCCGGACGAAAATCACAGCGAAGAGGCAACCAAAGCCCGCCTGGGTGCTGATATCGCAGCAGCCGAAGGGAAAGACCCGGCCACTCTCAGCGCGGAGGAACTCGACGCCCTCGGAGCCGCCGTCATCGACAAGTGGAATGCCGAAGCGATAGTCCCCCCCGGCTGGAAGGTAGATGTGCAGCAGATTATCGACAACTGGTCTGCCCTGGCATCAGAGGTGAAGGAGGGCGAGGTGCTGCTCTGTGTCTCCTCAAACGGCACGATTCGCTTTGCTCCGCATATCACGGGCGACTATGCCGGATTCTGCGCCACGCACGACATCAAGGTAGCCACCGGCGGTGTTTGTATCTTCACCAGCGAAGACGGCTGCACCTGGCAGTGCCGTGAATGGGGCGTAAAGGCCTTCAAGCAGATTTGAATCACCCCGCACGGTGAATAAAAAACAACTCATAGCCCGGGTTCAGCGCTATATGGGCCCGGGCGCAACACGCAGCACCGCCACCGCCGCAGTCGAGGCGGTGCTGCACTCCATACAACAGGCTACCCGAGAGAGCAAACTGCATATTGCCCACTTCGGCACCTTTGAACTCAATCACCCCCGGCAGCGACTCACCTTCCGCCCGGCGAAGGGATTTCTGCCGGATTCCGGGCCGGAACGCTAAAGCCGGGAGCAAAGCTTCTGGCTGGAGTTTTTCCGGTACGATTAACAGATTGAACACGGTTCGTGCTTGTACCTGCGGATATTTGTGATAGAATGTGGCTGCACATGAACCGATTTTTCAGCATATTCACGAGAGCCGATCGTTTTACGACGGGTATCATCATCAGCGTGATACTGGGATTGCTGCTCCCCTGCGAGGGCAAAGTGGCCGAGTGCTTTGAGTGGCTGACGAATGCCGCCATAGTGTTGCTGTTTTACCTGTATGGGGTCAAATTGTCGCGCGAAAGTGTGATTGCCGGTCTGCTGAACTGGCGGCTGCAACTCATGGTGTTCTTTTACACCTTTATCTTTTTCCCTGTTATCACGCCGCTGCTGCAACCGCTGCTCGAGCCGATGGTGGGCAGTGCGCTCTACATAGGGCTGATTTATGTTGCCTGCCTGCCCTCGACCGTTCAGAGCAGTATTGCCTTCACCGCCGTAGCAGGGGGCAATGTGCCGGCGGCCGTATGTTCGGCTTCGGTATCGAGCCTGCTGGGTGTGTTTCTAACCCCCCTGCTGGTGGGGTTACTCTTTACCCAAGGCAACACGACGGGGGCCGATGTCGGGCTTGATACCGTGCTGAAAATATGCTACCAGATTCTGCTGCCCTTCATTCTGGGGCAACTGAGCCAGAGGTGGTTGCGCGGGTGGGTCGAACGCAACAAGGGGCTCATCAAGTGGAACGACCAGGGCACCATCTGGCTGGTCATCTACACGTCATTCTCCGGAGCCACGGCTCAAGGGTACTGGCAGGTACTGGAGCTGCGCTACCTCATCGGCCTGATAGTGGCATGCGGCATTATTCTGAGCATCACCTTTGCTGCCACCTACTACAGCAGCCGCTGGTGCGGCTTTAACCGAGAGGACCGCATCACCATCGTCTTCTGCGGCTCAAAGAAGAGCCTGGCTGTCGGCGCCCCGATGATGCTGGCCATCTTCGGCAAACTGGATAACAATCTGCTGCTGCCGCTCATGATTTTTCACCAGGTTCAGCTCATGGCCTGCGCTCAGCTCGCGAGCCTGTGGCACCGCAAAACCCAGGCGCCATCATGACCCCGCCCCCGTTCCAGATGTGGTCGCTCACCCACCTGCTCACCATCGCTGTGATTGCCGTGGCCTGTGTACTGCTGCTGTGGCTGGGGTGCCGGCAATCACTGCGCGGTCGCATATACTTTGCGCGGCGTTTCGGGTTGGTTATGCTGCTGTTCTTTGTGTATGAATACGGCTGGCGGTTCGCCACCTTGGGTTTCGCAGCCTGTGCGGAGCGGCAATTGCTCCCGCTGCACTTCTGCGCCTTCATGAGTTTCATCTGCATCATCTCCCTGTGGTGGCGCAACCCGTGGGCCTGCGCACTGGTGTATTACGGTGTGCTCAGTGCCAGCATACAGGCTATCTTCACCCCTGCTCTGGAAGAAGATTTCCCGAGTGTGGCATTCATCAACTTTTTCGTATCGCACAGCCTGCTGCTCATGGCAACCCTCATTCAGCTGGGTGTGCTGGGCTGGCGTTCACGGCGGTACGACCCACTGCTGGCCTTGCTGCTGATGGACGCCTACGTACTCGCCATACACCCCGTCAATATGTGGCTGGGCAGCAACTACGGCTTCACCACAAAGGGGCCGGCCGGTACCATTCTGTCACAGCTTGGCCCCGGCCCCTGGTACTACCTGTGGCTGCAGTTGCCGGCACTGGCGCTTTTCTACCTCATGTACCTGTTTGTACGCCGTAAATCCTGATTGATACACCTATGGAAACCATTCCCTTCATCCGCTGGTCCATGCCGCACATCATTGCGCTCGCGCTGACTGTTATCGTTGCGGTACTGCTGCTGTGGCTCGGCAGCAGGCTGCGGGAGCGGGGGCGGTTTATCCTGTGCCGGTTGCTGGGTGGGGTGGTGATATTCCAGCTGGTGAGCGAGTTTGTATGGCGCGCCTTTGCGGATGACTACGGCCCCTGGCAGTACAACCTGCCGCTGCATTTCTGCTCATTCATGAGCGTGTTTGCTTTCATCGCGCTGTGGTGGCGCGTGCGCTGGGCCTGTGCCATTGTTTATTTCGGCGTACTGGCAGGCAGTATACAAGGGCTCATCACCCCAGCCATGGCCAATGGGTACCCGAGCCTGGCTTTCTTTGTTTTCTTTGTTGCTCACAGTCTGCTGCTGGTAGTGGCACTGGCAATTCCCGTGCTGCTGGGTTGGCGGGCAAGCGGGTGGGACGACCTGCGCAGCCTGCTGATTATGGATGCCTATGTCCTGCTTGTGCACCCCATCAACCTGTGGTTGCACACAAACTATGGTTACACCATGGGACCGCCTATTCCGGGCACTCTGCTCGACTATCTGGGGGATGCTCCATGGTATTACCTGTGGGCACAGCTGCCGGTTCTGGGACTGCTGCGGCTGCTCATGCTACCTGTTCATGACCGCAGTGCCGACTGAACACCGGGTTCGGGACTTACTCGGCAGCAGCGAGTTCGGCTTCTGCCTGTTCGATAGCGAGAGAAAGCTCCTCCCAGCGGGTGTAAAGAGCTTCGGTCTCGCATTCGAGTTCGCGGTATTGCTGAGTAAGCTCCATGAGTTTGCGGTTGTCGCTCATGTTCTCAGGTTTTTCGAGCTCGGTTGAGATGGCGGACTTGGCGTCGTCTTTTTCCGCGATGGCGTTTTCCACCTGTTCCAGCTCGGTCTGCAGGGGTTTGAGGATGCGGGCGCGGCGCTCACGCTCCTGAGCACGGGCACGGCGAGCGTCTTTCTTGTTGGCGATACCCGCCGCAGCAGCAGGGGCTGCACCGGCGGCGGGGGCGGCTGCCGCAGCCTCTTTCATGCGGCGCTCCTCGGCCTCGACAGTTTCGATATACTGCGACACGTTGCCGTGAAAAAGCCGAGGTGCATGACCGAGGCGGAACTCCAGCACCTTGTTAACGACAGGGTCGAGGAACTGGCGGTTGTGCGATACGATGCAGTACGAACCGGGGTACTCGGCAAGAGCAGCCTGCAAAACATCCTGACTCTGAAAGTCGAGGTGGTTCGTCGGTTCGTCCATGATGAGGAAATTCGCAGGTTTGAGCAGCATGCACACCAGCGCCACTCGTGAACGCTCTCCACCGCTGAGCACTCCTATCTTCTTGAATACGTCATCGCCACGGAAGAGGAAACACCCGAGTATATTGCGCACCAGTGGGCGGGTTTCGCGACTGGCTGCCGCCTCCACACACTCCAGCACGGTTTGCTCGTTGTTGAGCACATCGGCATGAGTCTGGGAAAAGAAAGCCACCTGAGTATGGTGCCCGAAAGAGAATTTACCGCTGTCGGGCGCTTCCGTTCCGGAAATGAGTCGGGTAAAGGTGGATTTACCGGAACCGTTCACCCCGACAATAGCTATACGATCCCCCTTGTCCATGCGGAAGTCGTAGCCGTCGAGCAAGCGTATGGGGCCATAAGCCTTGCTAACCTTCTCGAGTTGCACGACTGTGTTACCGCCAGGTGGCGGTGGCGGGAAATGAAAACTCATCACGGCATCATCATCCTCCACCTCAATAATTTCCACCTTTTCAAGCTGTTTGATACGGCTCTGCGCCTGACTTGCCTTGGTAGCTTTGGCGCGGAAACGGTCGATGAATGCCTGAGTTTTGGCGATTTCGCGCTGTTGGGCCTTGGCCTGGCGGAGCAGGATTTCCTTGCGAGCCTTGCTTTCGCGGAGGTAGAAAGAGAAATTGCCGGAGTATTCTTCGGCGCGGCCGTGATGGAAAGCAATGGTACGCGTCACGAGATTATCGAGCAGGGCGATATCGTGACTGATGATGCAGATAGCCCCGCGATAATTGCGCAGGTTCTGCTCAAGCCAGCGCTGACTCTGAATATCGAGGTGGTTGGTCGGTTCATCGAGCAAGAGAACCTCGGGTTCCTGCAGCAGCAGGCGTGCAAGTGCTATGCGCATTTGCCAGCCACCGGAAAACTCGCCGCAGTCACGGGTAAAGTCAGCATCCGCAAAGCCCAGCCCCCGCAGAATGGACTCCGTTCGCGGTCGCAGAGACGCAGCATCGCGATCCTGCAAAATCAGCTCCAGGCGCCCGATTTCCTCCAGGGTATCCCGATATTCGGTGCTATCGGCGGCCAGGGTTTGCAAATCTGCGGAAAGTTCGTCGACGGTCTGCTGCAGCTCCACAATATTACCTACGGAGCCGAGCACCTCATCAAGCAGCGGGCGCCCCGATATGTGAATGCCATCCTGCGGCAGATAACCGACATGGGTATGTTTCGGCAACAGTACCTTGCCATGATCAGGCTCCTGCACCCCCACAATGCATTTCATGAGGGTGGATTTCCCGGCGCCGTTCTGGCCGGCGAAAGCGATTCGCTCCCCCCGTTCCACGACGAAAGAGAGCGAATCGAACAACACGCGGGGCCCGAACTCAATGTGCAGGTCCTGTACGGCAAAAACCATTACTTAGCGATTTTGCTGTTCCAGCGGGTGATATTGGCGGCCTGTTCCTCGAAGAGGTCGGCACAGTCATCATGAATGACGATATCGAGAATCTTATCCCCCTGACGCACGGAATCCACTACCTTCTGGTCCTCGGGGGCGCAAACCTCGCCGAAAATGGTGTGCTTGCCATTCAGCCAATCGGTGGGTACGTGGGTGATGAAGAACTGCGAGCCGTTAGTACCCTGACCGGTCCAGGTCTTACCGGCATTCGCCATGGCCAACAGACCGGGGCGATTGAACTTCAGGTCGGGGCGGCACTCATCATCGAACTTGTAGCCGGGACCGCCACGCCCCGTACCTTCGGGGCAACCGCCCTGAATCATGAAATCAGCAATCACGCGGTGGAAGGTCAGCCCCTTGTAAAAGCCGCGTGTCGCCAGGTTCAGGAAACTGGCGGCAGTCATGGGGGTCTTCGATGCGAAAACCGTCAGGTTGATATCGCCGCTACTTGTTTTGATGGTGATTTTCTTATCCGTTGCCATGCGCGCACCATACCAGCACCTCCCCCCCTTTGCAAGCCCGCAGCGTGACATGTTGCCGGAAATCGCGTTCTGACCGCCGATTGAGGCAGGTCAGCCCATTGCTCTGGGGGGATTGTATGTCGTCGTTGCTGATAATTTTCAACTAATCGAATGTGACTGCTCGGCGCAAACACACTTTAGACTTGCCATCGGCTCCGCGACTGACCTATAATGAGGCCATGAACAGAAGCACACTACTTGCCGTATTCATTCTGCTGAGTGCGACAGCTGCCGGTGCAGCAGAACCCGCCATGCGTGCAGCTCTCACCCGCTGGGACCAACAAATGGCAGAATACAGGGCCGCTCAGAAAGTCGCCGTAACAGACGAGCAGCGCTCGGCTGTACGTGTACCCGACGGCAGCGATATAGCAGATGAACTCTGGCAGAGTGTGTGCCGCAAGGTAGGTGAGCGCGAGGAACTGGTGCGCCCCACGGCAGAGGAACGCATGCACGGCGCGACGGATGAACGCAAGAAGGTGCCGGTTTATGAGTTCGACCAGCCCTGGGCTGCCCCCGCCGTGGTGTGGTTCCTGAACAATCCCCGGGCATTTGCGGGGGTATTCAAGGGCAAGCAGCGACGTGTGTCGTACTATGCGAATGCCCTGCTGGAGAGCGTGAACCGTACGCACTATTCCAGTCCGTTCATAGGCGAGGCCTGCGCCAAGCTCTCCGAGAGCCAGAGCGTGCGGGTCTATGAACTGCTGCAGAAGATATACACCCGCAACCGCGACCTCACCTCGCGGGCAAATGCCGCCATGGCTATGTGTATCATGCTCTCCAATCCCACCATTCAAGGTGCAGAGGGCAGCGCAGCCATGGCTCGCAGCAAGCAGCTTTACTTCCTGAAACAGGCCGTGAGTGCCAGCCCGGAAAACGCGATGTTCGGTGCCCGAACCCTCAGCGAAACAGCACTGGAAATGGCCTACGTGCTGCGCAACCTCAGCGTGGGCAGCATTCCCCCGCAACTCACCGTTACGGGAATCGACGGTAAACCTGCCACTTTCCCCGTTACAGGCAAACCCAATCTCATCTTCTTCTGGTCACCGTCAGAGCAAATGGGGCTCAATGTCGTCAGCCGTCAGCACCGGCTTGCCGAGCAATACCCGGGGCTGGTATTCTGCCCGATTACTGTTCACAACCCCAACCACCGGGACTGGCTTGCCGAGCTCAGAGAGCACAACATCGTAGCCAACTGCTACATGGACGATGCCGACAACAGCAGCGGCCGCGCCTATCGCGTGGCTCAGCTCCCCACGGCCGTCCTGATTGGTGCCGATAGCCGCATCCTCTTCATCGGCTACCCCGGCCTACCCCTGCAGACCGAGCTCAACAACCTCTTCTCCGCTCAGAAATCACAGGCTCCGAAAGTGATTATCGGTGCGGAACAACCCAATATCCAGCCAGGTTCTCAGCCAGTTCAATCCCCAACCGGCTCAGATGAGGCACCCGCCCTGCGCGATATGCCCGAGGAGTTCTGATGTCTGCCCCTCTCCCCATCGAGACTATCAGCGCCGACATAGCGGCAGCCGTACGCGAACCGGGGTTCTGCGTATTGCTCAGCGCGCCGACCGGTAGCGGCAAGTCCACCCGTGTACCGCTCATGTTGCAGGCTGCGGGTGTAGCTGAGCGCGGCACCATCATCGTGGTGCAGCCACGCAGACTGGCCGCCCGACTACTGGCCGGTTATGTGGCCAGGCTCTATCCCTGCGCGCTCGGGCTGGAAGTCGGCTACACGGTGAGATTCGATTCGCGTTGCAGCGCAGCCACGCGCATTCTCTACATGACAGACGGCATACTGGAGCGCCGCCTGACAGATGACCCGCAGCTGGCAGGGGTGAGTGCCGTGATTTTCGACGAAGTTCATGAGCGCCGCCTGTCTGGCGACCTGTGTCTGGCGCGGGTGCTGGAGCTGCAGCGCAGCACGCGGCGCGATATCGGTGTGTTTGTGATGTCAGCCACCCTGGAACTGGACAAGTTGCAAAGCTACCTGCCACAAGCCACTGTGCTGAGGGCCGAGGGCAGGCTCTACCCGGTAGAGGTCAGCTACATGCCGCCCGGCCCGGTGCGGGATTCTCGCGGCTACGTGGGCACACCACCCGTGTGGGAGCAGTGCGCAGCCGCTGTACGTCGGTTGACAGAACAGGTTGATTGCGGCGATGTGCTGGTATTCCTACCCGGGGCTTATGAAATTCGCCGCACGGTGGAGATTCTGGAGAGTGTGAGTTGGATGCGCGGGCGCGAAGTCTACGCCCTGCACGGTCAGCTCAGCCCCGACATGCAGGCCTGTGCTGTCGAGAAAGGGCAGCGGCCGAGAGTCATTGTCAGTACAAACATTGCAGAAACCTCGCTCACCATCGAGGGAGTGCGCTCCGTGGTAGATAGCGGCACAGCACGCGAGAGCCGCTGGGACCCGCTGCGAGGTATCTCAACCCTGCACATCGTGCCCATATCGCAGGCTCAGGCAGAGCAGCGGGCAGGCCGCGCCGGTCGCCTAGGTCCGGGGCGCTGCATTCGCTTGTGGAGCGAGGCCGACCAGCGCCGCAGGCCTCAGTTCCCGGCGCCCGAAGTGCACAGAGCCGACATATCGATGGCCTTCCTCAACCTACTGGCCTGGGGGCGCCGAGGGCCGGAGGGCATGCGCAGTTTTCACTGGCCGGACTCCCCGACCGAGGCTGAATCTACCCGTGCCTGGGCACTGCTGCAGGAGCTGGGTGCTGTAACCCCCGGGGGTGAGCTGAGCCCCACAGGCGAACAAATGCTGCGCTATCCCCTGCCCCCGGTATTGGCCAGGCTGATGGTCGCCGGGCAGGAATATGACTGTGAAACAGAAATGGCGGCCATTGCGGCGCTTATCCGGGGTGAAAGCGTTGCCATGGCAAGTGGTCTGAGTGACAAACTGTACAGCGAGGGCGACTACAGTGACTTTCAGGCCGAGTGGCGAGCCGTGCAGACCGCTGCCGAGCTGCGGTACGATTCTGCGAGTTGCACGCGCCTGGGTATCATGGCCAGGGCAGCGCGAGAGGCTGTCGCAACCTACCGCCAGTTATTACACCACAGCGGGAATGCCGAGCCCGATTTTACAGCCCGGCGGCAGGGAGTCATTGCCGCACTGCTCGGCTCGTTCCCTACGCACGTCGCCGCCCGCAACAACAGCGCCACCGCTACAGCCCGACTTACCGGCCTCCGCAGTGGAAAAATCGCCTCCCCCCTCGCAAAAGATGCAGATTTGTTCCTCGCTGCCGAAATCACCGAAATCGGCGGCAAAAGCGTAGAAACCAGGCTGAGCCGCTGCACAATACTGCAAATCAATGACCTGTGTACGTATGAGGACGATATACCCACCTACGACCCTGCCCGCAAACGTGTGCTGAGCACCCACCGCACCCTCTACCGCAATCTCGTGCTCACAGAAAAGGAAAACGGAGATGCAGCGCCCGAACTCGCAGCCCCGCTGCTGGCTGAGCGAGTGGTTCGCGGGGAACTGAGGCTGGAGGGCTGGGATGGCCACGTGCTGCAATGGATTAACCGCCTGACATGCCTGCGGCAGGCCATGCCCGAACTGGAGCTGCCGGAGTTCGGCGAAGAAGACCGACTGGTAGCCATTACCATGCTGTGTGAAGGAGCAGTCAGCTACAAGGACATTGCAGCCCGCCCGGTACTGCCCATATTGAGCGAATGGCTCTCCCCCTGGCAGAAAGACTGCCTGCAACGCTACGCACCCAAAGCCATCAAACTACCCAACGGGCGCGAGGTAAAACTCTTGTACCGCGAAGACGGCACCCCGACTTTCGCCCTGAAGTGCCAGTTGCTTTTCGGCGTGCCGACCACACCCACCATTGCCGACGGACGCGTGAAATGTCTCGTCGAAATACTTGCCCCCAACCAGCGCCCCTACCAGGTGACAGCCGATTTGGTCTCATTCTGGCGCAATGGATACCCGCAGATGAAAAAAGACCTCGCCGGCAGATACCCGCGCCACAACTGGCCGGACTCTGCTCCGGATGCTCAGCCCTGACCGGTGCTACTATAACCGAGAAAGGCCCCATTCCTCGCTGGAGGAAGCTCTCTGATGTATAGGGAAAACCACGCCGGCTCCACATGTGTCCCAAAGATTACAGAAAAAGGGCACCAAACGACATATAATCAGCGTATTCTGCTTTCATTTCTGCGCAGGGGTATCACGAACCTGACCATCGGCAGTAAGCGTTCGGTTATCCAATATCCGGCGTTAGCCGCTAATCCTTAATTCGTAAATCGTAAATCAAAAATCGTAAATACGCGTGTCCCAAATCTTTGGGACACGTATGCGCCGGCTCCTTCCGGCGAATTTTTATTGACATTAGGATGTATAGAATGATATAAAAACAGCATACGCCAGGGTGCACACAAGTGAGGGAGATTAAATTGGTTTCCCAAGTGTCGAAAGAATGGCGCCAGTTTACATTTAATATCATTGCCATCCCATAAAAATCAGACCGACTGGACGGTCGGAATGTCAAACAAAAATACCAGATGACAAAAAAGGTGTTTTGGAATTGCCCGATTACAACTCATAATCGGGGTGTGAAAAAACAAAAACAAAACCAAAACACCACGGAGAGATTAACAGTATTAGGACAGTTTTGCAAGCTTATTCCGAAATATTGCCTTGCAAATGTATGCGCAGAACTGAACAAAGAAGGAATCAAGATTGCAGCCAGGGCGTTCAGCGTATGGAGCCATATCGTTAGCATGATATATTGCCACATGGCACATTGCATCAGTCTTAATGATATATGCGATG
>JAZNVF010000006.1:0-18192 GCA_045592685.1 Akkermansia sp.
GCTTACGCCGATGTTGGGATAAAAGAAAAATTGTGCCAAAGAACGGGCTGTATGATACCCGGCCAAGGAGAATTCGGCAAAACACGCTGATTTTGAGTACACAATGGCTATATTCCCCCAAACTTTGGGACACATGTGGGCAGAAGTGCACACGCGCTTTGAGCTTGCCAACTGTGGCAAAATCTGCTAAGAGAGTGCACATGAGCAGCACCGGTATGGCGCAGGGAATGCAGCAGAGCATGGCAGCGAACGCCGCCGTGCAGCTCTTCATGCGCACGCTGCAGGCCGGCACCATGGAGCTGAGCGAAATGGCTACTCAGGCCATGGCCGCTAACCCTGCGCTGGAGGAACTTCCCCCGCCCGAACCGGAGTACGACGAGTTCGCGCCCCCCCTGAATCGGCAGGCAACCTTACGCCACGATAGATTGCTTGAAAATCAGACCGGCTGTACCACCCTGTCAGAATACCTGGAGGAACAGGTACGGCGCAGCGCATTGCCCGTAGCTACCGAGCAGGCAGCACTCCGGCTGATACCCTACCTGAACCGGCATGGTTTTTTCGCCGACTCCTTGCAGGATATCGCGGCAGCGCTTGCTCTGCCGCAGCAGGTATTCCACCGGGCGCTCAGGGCCATACGCGACCTTGAGCCGGCCGGCGTGGGGGCACAGGATTTGCGCGAAAGCCTGATTTTGCAGTTGAAGCGCCAGGGGGAGCACGGCGGTATACCCATGCAACTTTTACGCAACCACTGGCATGAACTCATTAACCACCGATATGCTGACGCCGCGCGTGCGCTCGATGTGGACGAGGAGGCCATATCCATTGCCGCGCGCCGTATAGCCCGCCTGAACCCCGACCCCGGCAGTGGGTTCTCGCAGACCGAGCTGCATATCATTACACCGGATGTCGAGGTGCAGAGAGAGAAAGACGAACTGACAGTCAGACTCACCGGTGAGAATGTGCCGAGGTTAACTATATCTGCTGCCTACCGTGACATGCTGTCAGAGCAGGCCGGAAATGCGGAGCTGCGCAGCTACCTCACCCGCTGTTTCCGCGAGGGGCGAGAACTGATACGCGCCATAGCGGAGCGCCAGCAAACGATACTGAAGGTAGCACAGGCCATCGTACAGCGACAACGGGCTTTCTTTCTGAAAGGTCCCCACAACCTGGCCCCGCTGCAAATGGAGCGCGTGGCCGAAGATGTGGGGGTAAGCATCTCTACCGTATCGCGCGCCGTACGCGCCAAATACCTGAAGTGCGATTACGGCGTGTTCGAACTGCGCAGCTTTTTCAGTGCAGCGGTGGATATGAGCACCGGTGAAGATATGTCTGTGGGTGCCGCCATGGCTCGTATACGCGAACTTATTGCCGCCGAGTCGCCGACAGCCCCGCTGAGCGATACCGCTCTCGAAACCGCCCTGAAAGCCGAGGGAATCCCCCTCGCCAGACGCACTATCGCCAAATACCGCGAGAGGATGAAGATTCTGCCCGCCCGCTTGCGGCGCAAGTAAAACGGGCGCCATTCAACTTGCGGCCGGGCAGATATCGGCTCAATGTTTCCGGCGAAATGAAGGTTCAGCCTCCTCAGCCTTGAAGTTATACAGCGGTTTGAAGATATCGGCCACATCTACCGTGGGGCCGATATGTCGAAGTATGGCGTCCATGCCCTTGTAAGCCATGGGCGACTCATCGAGGGTGCGCTGTGTGACCGACGTGGTGTAGATTCCCTGCATCTGCTGCTCGAAGTCTGCGAGAGACAGCTTGCGGAAGGCCTGAGCGCGACTCATCAGGCGCCCGGCGCCGTGAGGTGCCGACTGATTCCAGTCATCGTTCCCCTTACCGATACCGTAGATGCAGCCATCGCGCATGTTGATGGGGATTAGCAGTTTTTCCCCGCTGCGGGCCGAGATAGCCCCCTTGCGCACGATGTTGCTGTCGTGGTCAATGTAATTGTGAGTGGTGTGGAACATATCCTGTACCTCCAGCCCCATACGGCGAATAATGATATCAGCCATCACCTCGCGGTTGCGCAGAGCGAAATTCTGGCAGATTTTCATATCGTGCAGGTAGTGTGCGCGGTCTTCCCCCTCCAGGTAACACAGGTCTGCCGGAGTATCGGGCGACAGCTCACTCCAACCGGCGCGCAGCGTCTGAATCGAGCGTTGAATATCGCGTTGGCACCCACGGGATTTCAGGTCAGCGATAAGTGCGGTCTCTGCCGCAGCACGGTCACCTATACCACAGCGCCTGTCAATGGCTATCTGCTGGTAAAGTTCGCACACCTGCTTACCGAGATTACGTGAGCCGGAATGGATGATAAGGTAGTAATTGCCGTGAGTATCGGCATCTACCTCCACAAAATGATTACCACCGCCCAGTGTGCCCAGGGAGCACAGCAGACGTTCGTGGCGCGAAAGGGATTCCAGGCAGAGCAGCGACTCAAACTCCGGGAATGACGCCGCAACCTCACGGTGCACCTCCATACCGCTGGGAATCTCGCGGTGCATGATACCGTCGAGAGCGGCAAAATCTGGCTTCCGGCGACCGAGAGATACGGTGAGCATGCCACAACCGATATCCACCCCCACGATATTGGGGATTACCTTGTCACCCAGGTCGGCTGTAAAGCCTATCACACAGCCTTTACCCGCGTGTACGTCGGGCATAATGCGCACCTTCGCGCCGGCGAAGGCAGGTTGGGCAAGCAGACGGTGAATTTGCCGCAGGGCCAAATCTTCCACTTCATCGGTGAATATTTTAAGGTTCATATTTGTTGTAATTGGTATTTATTTTTGTCTGTAATCTGTCTCACGACAGAAATCGGGTATAATCCGGGTAGCTGTTGGCGATGAGTTTACTCTCCTGGCGGGGTACAGTCAAGCCCGAATATCAAAAAATATGTCTTTCCGGGCACGGGAAAAATCAGGCCATTAACGCGTGTTCTTCTACGACACCCGGTGGCCAGATTCCCTGCTGAGCCATGAAGTTTTCCCAGGCGAGCAGCACCCGCTCAAACACGGTGGGATTGACAGAGAAATGCGTAAGAGTATGATCCGTACCCGGGCAGAGTATTAGCTCAGCCTCATTGCCCATAGCTCGCCACTCATCACAGAACCACTCTCGCATGGCGTAGTCCTGCAAAGGGTCTGCCATGCCCTGAGCACAGAAAAGAGGGGGGAGGTAGCGGCGCAGTAAAGCACACGGGTTAAAGCGATCGGGAGCTGTAACCTCGCCCTTGAAATTCAGAAGGCGGGCCTCCGGTGAGTGTATATCTACCAATCCCCGGAAAATCGCCACGGCAGAAGGTTGCAGCGGCAATTCATCCCGACTGCCGATTTTCCACCAGCGTCGGGTCTGCAACATGGGTTGCATGGCAGCATTGAGTGCCATAAGCCCCCCGGCATCTGCCCCGGCCAGAGTTATGGCATATTGATCTATGCCCAGCCTGCCGGCGTTGTTGTGCAGCCAGTGCCAGGCATCAAGCCCATCCTGTATGATATCCTCTGCCGACACATCGAAATTCGCATGAGTACGATACTCCGGCAGCAGACACACAATCCCGCGAGAGGCAAGATGAACCGCCCAGGCCACAAACTCCTCGCTAAACCCCAACGTCCACATCCCGCCGTGAAAAAACATCACCGCCGGCATGAAAGCCGTCTCCACATGCCCGGGCGGAGCAAACATGTGAACCCTCAGCTCAACCCCGTCAGAAAAGCGTTTCCAGACAAACGACGGTGTACCGGCGGGTATTCGCCGGGTGTCATTCTGCTCGGTGCATTCATCGCTCGCTGAAAAAGACGTCATAACGTAGCCCTAGTATGCAATTTTCTTGCCAAAAAAGCAAGCTTGTAGTAGAGTATGAACAGATATGAGAGCAAATTTTTCGTCCATCGTTGCCGCAAGTGCCATTCTGAGCCTGGCAGCAGGGGCCGCCACGCCCGCCGCTATCGAAGCTGAGCTCAAGCGCCGCGCAGCCCGCCAGCAGACAGCTCAGCAGACGGCTCAACAGCAACCCAAACCTTCCGCCCAGCGATTCATTATTCCGGATCAGGAAAAGTCCCGCACGACGGCCGAAACGGTGTACAACACCTGGCGACTCAGTCTCATTCGCGGCAGTGAGCAGGCCTGGCGCTCCACGACATCGAACTCGCGCCAGATGAAAGTTCGCAACCTGATAGTATCTCAGCGAGGGTCGTTCCCCCGCGACTATTTCCGGCAGACTCAGGAGGCGCCCAAGCTCGAAAACTTCGCCTACGTTGGGTCCCTGCTCGGCTGCAACGGGTACACCATGGCCAGCACCTATATCGGCAACGTGCAGTTGGGTGACGCAAAAGCGGCCGAAAATGCCTTTGT
The DNA here is from genome assembly GCA_045592685.1 of Akkermansia sp. Classification (GTDB taxonomy): domain Bacteria; phylum Verrucomicrobiota; class Verrucomicrobiia; order Verrucomicrobiales; family Akkermansiaceae; genus Akkermansia. The sequence goes on from JAZNVF010000006.1 coordinate 4,357, forward strand.
TCTCGAGTTCGTTTTTGAAGGTGGGCGCTGGAAACTGGACCAGACCCGCATGTTCAACCTCAGCAAACTGCCGGAAGTTCGCAACCGGCTTCGCCAGAAAGACCTGACCCTGCTCAAAGAGCAGGACGGTTTTCACCCGTATGACCGCATACCCACCACACCGCCGGCATGCAACTCCCCCGTACTTATAGGCAAGGTGTTCGTGGATTGCCCCGGGCGCAACATCGAAATGACCATCAACGGTGTCTCCATGCACGAGTTCAGTGATGAGCGCCGCGCCGACGTCATCTCAGGTGGCCTCAAGCGCGGGGTCAATACGATTACCTACAAGATTACCGACAGCGAAGGACAGCAGCGACCGTCCATGGCAATCGGTCTCTTCGTAGCACCTGAAACTCCCGGCAACTCGCCCATCTGCGTTTTTGATCATATTCTCGACGCCACCGACAAGGCCGAAGGCGGTACCTTTACCTTTACCATAACCAACAATCACATCGCCTCCATGAACCCCAGGTTCACCGGTACCAAACCCGAACCGCACCACGTGGTACCTCTCAAACCCAAAAAGTAATTCTTTTGCTCAGTAACGCTGGCTCCATGTACGCCTCGCCGGGCAGCTCCCGGCGAGGCGTACGTCTGTCCGGGGGCCGGGTACAGCGTTGACGGAGAGTTTGATTCCCCCGGGCGCTCGATTTTGCACTTCTGGCACTCCCACACTGCGGACTTTTGCAGCAATTATTAAAAAAATTGCCTTTTGTTGTCATTTTTTAACTTTTTTCTTGACGTTTTCTGTTTTACATGCTAAACAATTATCAGTTCCAAACTTAAACACAATTTAACAACCATCAACCAATCACCACGACCATGAACAAAAAAATAGCCATCGTCATAGCCGCAGCGCTGGGCATGCTTGGGCTGAGCTCCTGCCACCACCAGCACCATCGCCCCCACTCGTACCCGTTCCCGCACTACAGCCCCGGCAGTCACCACCACCACCACCACCACAGCCCGAGAATTCACCCCCAGGGCAGTGTAATCAGACCGCACCACTGATAGGTCAGCCGGGAAGGCAAAATCACCCGGGCTCGCCTGAAATGCTCTCAGAGCAACAGGCGGGCCCGACTGTTATCAGTTTATCTCACGCGCAAAGCTTCTTCTCCCTCCCCTTTTTATTAAAGAAGATAAAGAGCAGGCAAACAATCGCAAGAGCGTAATTATAAAAGAGGTAGGGTATAATATCAAGCGTAGCAACCCCTGCAAGAGAGGCACCCATGAGCAGCTGAGCCCCATACGGGAGCACCCCCTGCACAACACAGGAGAATGTATCGAGCAGACTGGCAGAGCGTGGAGCCGGAATGCCGAATCTCTCAGCCACGCAGCGGGCAATATCGCCCACGGCAACGATAGCAACCGTATTGTTAGCCGTGCAGAGGTTGGCAAAAGAAACCAGCAGAGCAATGGCGCACTCAGCCCCTCGGCGCGAGCTTATTTTGGCGGTGATGATAGAAATAATGTACTTAAGACCACCGTTATAACGAATAAGCTCAAGCAGGCCACCCGCCATGAGGGTGACGATAATGAGCTCGCCCATGCCGGTCATCCCTTTACCCATGGCGCCAGCCCAATCGATGAGCGTCATGTCCGGCGAACAGATTGCCACAATTCCGGTCGAGAACAGCCCTATAATGAGCACCGGCATGACATTGATACCGCAGATAGCCATGCACAGCACCAGCAGGTAAGGCAGCACCTTCACCAGAGAGTAGGGTTCGGCCTGTACTTCACCCGAAAACTGCAGCCCCAACACCACATACACAGCCAGCACAAGCAACGCAGCAGGCAACACGATGCGGAAATTGGCCCGGAACTTGTCTTTCATCAGGCAACCCTGTGTGCGGGTGGAGGCAATCGTGGTATCGGAAATGAACGAGAGATTGTCACCGAAAAATGCACCCCCTACGACCAAACCGGCCACCAAAGCAGTAGAAAGTCCCGCAGTCTGAGCCAGAGCAGCAGCCACAGGCATGAGCGCCACGATGGTACCCACAGAAGTACCAATGGAGAGAGATATCATGCATGCCGCCAGAAAAAGACCGGCGGGCAGCATATTGGGTGGCAGAATGGCCAGCGTGAGATTTACCGTGGCATCCACAGAGCCTATAAAGCGGGCGGCTCCGGCAAAGGCACCGGCCAAAATGAAAATCCACACCATAATCATGATGTTCGGATTGGCGGCCCCATACGAAAAACGGTCTATGAGCCGACTGAGCACACGCGGTTTGCTGACGACAAACGCCCAGGCGGACGCAGCCAGAAACGCGACAGTAACCGGCATCTTGTAGAAATCACCCACCATGACGGAGGCGACAACATACACAAGGAAGAAGACGAGCAGCGGACTGAGCACCCACAACCCACGACGGTGGCTATTGATTGGTAATTCCATAAGTGAAAGGTATCATTTTGTTTCCGTTACGCCGATTCGGTCGAGAGCATCCAGCTGCTCAAGCAGCTCGGCGGGTTCGATTTTACCGCGCAAGAGAGAGCGATAAGCGGAGATAAGTGAAGAAGTCTGCCCGGGGGACTCATCCAGCAACTCAAGCCTGTAGCGCGTAAGGCCCAGGCGGCGGGCACCGGCCACATAGCGGGCTGCGGACTGAGCCTGACCGTTGAACAGAGTATTGCGGCAACCTTCATCGCTGCGCAGGTAGTGCATGGCATAGGTGCGATCCATGACCCGCACACGATGGTGCTCGCAGGGGCGACCGCAGTCCATAAAATTGTGCCCCTGCGACAGGAAGGTACAGAACACACAGTGCTCCGTATGGAACATGGGAATGTGCTGATGAAGTGTCAGCTCCAGCTCCGGTCCGCAGCCGCTGCGCAGCAAGTCTGCCAGTTGGTGGGCATTCAAATCGTATGAAACAGTAACGGAGCGCATGCCGTAGCGGCGCAGCAGTTTAACACTTTCGGGGTTGGCGGCATTCAACGAGAAATCTGCCACCATGGGCAGCCCCTTCTCGCGGAAGAACCGGGCGGCGCCATGGTTGCGCACCAGCACCCCGTCGGGGCGAGCGTCGAGTATGAACTTGAAATATCCAGCCTCTCGCGGTTTCATGATTCGCAGCGTGGCAATCCACACAGCCACGCCGGGGGATTCGGCGCGCAGTTTTTCCGCCACCGGGGCAAGTTGGCGCAGGTCAGAGAAATCGAGGTATACGCGTTTCACCCCGGCAGCAGCGGCGGCGAAGGCCTGCTCAGGTTCACGGCAGAGCACGGCGAGCTGATATTTTTCCGTAGGCTGTAGCGGGGGGAAATCACCTCGCCAACCGGTCCATGCAAAAGGCTGGCGTGCAGATGTGGGCGTGACAGCAGGCAATTGAGCCACAAGCTCACGGCGCATGCGGTTGAGCACACTCAGCGGCAGCATCAGCCCCTCCTCCAGCTCGTATGTGCAAGCCCCCAGCGTGAAACCGGTTCCCCCCAGGCGGGAGAACTGCTCTTCTATCACAGCGGGTGTGAGAGGGCGCTTCTCAGCAGGCGCAAGCAGCTGCCCGCTGCTCACTGTCACCCCGCAGCATGTAGCCGTGAGTTCGGCACCTAGGCGCCCGGCAAAATGTACGGCAAGCGAGCTGGCCGGAGCCTCGACCCGGCGGGCAAAGTTACACCAGGTGCTGTGCAGGAACTTGTCGAGCGCGGGGTCAGCGGTTTTCCACAGCAGATTGCCGGGGCGCACGAATCGCCAGTCGATGCGACTGCCCTTGCCATGGAAAAACAGGCGAGCTCCCTGCACTTTCCATATTCGACCGCCCTGCTCTTCGTTGCGGTCCTGCCCGGCATCTATCACAAATCCATCGCCCGGCGCTACGGGTATGGCCGGCACCCCGGCCAGTTCAACCCACCCCTCGCCCACACGCACTATACGCCCGGCGAGTGCCCCGCGTTTCTTGCCGAAGCGACCATGCGTGAGCAGAGGGTGGTCAGAGCCCTCCAACCAACCGAAGGAAAAGCCGCGAGAGAAAGCCATCTGCATGGCATAGAGGTCGGCAGCGAGTTTCTGTGGCGACAGGGGGCGCGCCGCCAATGCGGAATCCAGCGCGCGACGGTAAGCACGTGTAGTAGCCGCCACGTATTCCGGGCTCTTCAGTCGCCCCTCGATTTTAAAACTCCGCACCCCTGCAGCCAGCATCTCCGGCACTCGCTCCAGAGCGCACAAATCCTGCGGGGAGAAAATATAGCGACGCTCACCTAGGTCGCGCAGGCGGCCATCTACCTCCAGCTTATATGGCATACGGCAGGCCTGAGCACACTCCCCGCGGTTTGCGCTGCGCTGCCCGAGGCTCTCACTGGTGAGGCACTGGCCCGAGTAAGCCACACAAAGCGCGCCGTGGCAGAAAACCTCTATCGGCTTGGATGTTGCTTTCGCGCAGGCGGCAATCTCCTTGAGCGACAGCTCGCGCGAGAGCACAATCTGCTGTGGGTCGAACATCTCATCCACCCACTGAACGGCCTCGGGGCTGCTCACCGTCATCTGGGTGGAAATATGCAGCTCAATCTTCCAGCGACCTTCACGGCGATAGCGACTCACCAGTGCAGCGAGGCCGAGGTCCTGAACAATCACGCCATCCACCCCGGCGGCATCCAGCTCATCGAGATATTGCAGAGCATCCCCCATCTCATCGGTGAAAATGAGCACATTCATGGTAACGTAAGCGCGCACGCCGTGCCCATGCAGGAAAGGAACCAGTGCAGGCAAATCACCGAGCGTAAAGTTGTCTGCCCGCATGCGGGCATTGAAACGGTCGAGACCGAAATACACAGCGTTGGCACCGTTGGCAACAGCGGCACGCACACAATCCCAATTCCCCGCAGGGGCTAATATCTCAGGGGCAAGCTCAGACATGTCGCCGCACATTATCCAACAGATTGATTTATTTTGCAAGCCTGATTTTCAGTGGTTCTGCATTCAAAACGCAGTTGACTGACGCACGGCGGGCTTGCGAGCGAGGGTGGGATTTGCTAGAATGCCGGCAATGAAAGCCCTGCAATTCATCATTCTGCTCGTGCTACTGATATACCCCGGAGTTGCTCTTGCAGCAGTTCCGGCCAACTGTTCACAGGCAGTCATCGGCATAGCCGACAACTGGAACAGCTCGCACGTCACCCTCTCTGTGGTAGAGAAAAACGCTCATGGTCAATGGGTACGTGTGCTGGGGCCATGGAAAGGCAGACTCGGGCGTAACGGGCTGGTGTGGGGACTGGGGCTGCACAGCAACCCCTGGCTCGCCACGGTCAAACGCGAAGGCGATGGCCGCTCCCCGGCAGGTGTTTTTGAACTGGGCGGACTGTGGGTCACGAACAAGAAAACCGTGCAGCACCACCCCGCCATACCTTATGTAAAAGTAGGTCCGGCTGATTTGTGGGTGAGTGACCCCGCCTACCCCCACCTCTACAACCGCCATGTGCGCCTGGACCACCCCGCACTCACGGCCTGGGAGAAAAAGGAGCAAATGCGCCAGACTGACTATGCCCACAGCATCAAATTGCTCATCTGCCACAACACCGCCGCACCCGAAGTCGGCGCCGGCTCATCCATCTTCTTCCATATCTGGCGGCGAGCCGGCGGCAGCCCCACCGCCGGCTGCACCTCGATGAACGAGCAGCACCTGCGCACACTCATCGCCCGCCTGAATCCGGCACGCCGACCGGTTTATATTCTGCTGCCGCGGGCGGAATACGCCGAGCGCCGCCGCAGCTGGCGCCTGCCATGAACATTCGACTTGACACAGAACCCATAAAAGCGTAGATAAATAGCAAATGAAACACATTTTCCCCACTGCAGTTGCAGCCGCTTTGCTGCTTGGTGCCATGCAGGTCACTGCTGGCTGCACCACACCCCCACCCAACCAGAATCGCAAATCCGATAAATTCTGGACCTGCATTATTGACAACGAAAAAGTTGCCGCCGTGAACGTGCGACTCGAGAACATCACCTCAGTCTCCATGCACACATACAACATCGGTCCGCAGACTGTGCGAGAGGTCACCATCGACACCACCGGCAATAACAGCATCCGCCTCTACTGCACCAATGTCAACTCAACAACCGCCCGCTACGCCGAACGCGTGAAAAACACTCGTTCCTTGGTCGAGGGCAAAACCGGCGGTGCCACCAAATTCCCCTCAAAGACATTCCCCGAGGGGACATACAGTCACAATGTCGAATACCAACTCGAATCAGTCAAAGATCTCGAAGAAGTGTATGAGTCCATCATGACGGCTGTATTTTTGAACAAAGGCGATGTCATATTAGTCAAATAGCGCAGCATAACCATTTTTTTATCATGAAACACACAACACGCACCATACTGAGCCTGGGCATGCTCGCCCTGGCACCGCTTGCATTCGCCCAGGAAGCTCCCGCTCCTGCTCCTGCTCCCGCAGCTACCCCCTCTCCCGAGGAGATTAAGGAGGTATTCTCCTACCTCATGGGGCAGCAGTACGGCAACCAGATGGCTATGGAGGCCAACACTCTGCGCATCGACGACTTCAACGTCGAGTTATTCTTCAAGGGCGTAGCCGATGGTCTGGCCAACAAAGTTGCCCCCGAAATGCGCCAGAAAGACGTAAGCGCCTGCATGCAGGCTTTTGTCGCCGAACTGCAGAACCGCGCAGCAGAAGTTGCTGCTGCCAACCTGGCCAAGGGCAAGGCCTACATGGAAGAAAACGGCAAGAAAGAGGGCGTAGTCACCACCGAGAGCGGTCTGCAGTACAAGGTGCTCACCGCCGGCACCGGCCGCAAGTACAACGCCAAGGAGGACGGCTCTGCCGCCATTGCCTCCATAACCTATGAGGGTCGCCTGGTAGACGGCACGGTATTCGACGCCAGCGCCACTCCGGTAGACATGCCCATCGACGGCGTCATCCCCGGCTTCTCCGAGGCACTGAAACTCATGCCCATCGGCTCTGAGTGGGAGGTAACCATCCCCGCCAACCTCGCCTACGGTGAGCAGGGTCCCGGTATTATCGGCAACAACGCCACGCTCGTCTTCAAACTCAAGCTCGTCGACATCAAACCCGGTCGCGGCACCCAGAGCAACCCCATCCAGCTCACCCCTGAGATGCTCCAGCAGCTCGAGCAGAACCTCAATCAGCCCGTTGGTCAGTAACCCCTGACCTTGCAAGCTCTTCACCACGCCCCTGCCGACAAAGCGGGGGCGTTTCATTTTCTCTGCCCGGGGCGGGTTCGCAAGATTAAATAAGGGGCTGAAAAATCACACCTGCCATATTCCGCCGTTGGCGAGAGCAGCGGCCAGAGAATCGCGGACGGCCTGCGGAGTAAAGCCGGCAGCGCGCAGAGAAGCTAGAGAGCGGGCGCCGTCGCGCTTGGCAAGACGTTTGCCGGAGTTGTCGCGCAACAGACCATGGTGAGCATAGAGTGGCACAGGCAGGTTCAGCACAGCCTGCAGAGCGCGGTGTATGTGTGTGGCATCGAACAAATCTTCCCCGCGTGTGACATGGGTTATCCCCTGAGCGGCATCATCCACCACAACAGCCAGGTGATAACTGGCCGGCATCTCTTTACGGGCAAGCACCACATCCCCATAATCCGTCGGCACACTGCGCTGAGTTCCCCGGTGCAAATCCACCCACTCAGGGCAGCCGATAACATCTTGCACGCGCTGCATGTCGATTCGCCAGGCGTGAGCATCCCCCCGTGCCAGGCGCTCAGCTACCAAATCCGGCGGTAAATCCCGGCAGGTACCCGGGTAAAGGTAACCCAGACTGCTGTGCGGGGCTCGCCCCATCTCGGCAATCTGAGCCTTGATTTCAGAGCGCGTGCAAAAACAGGGGTACAGCAGCCCGGCGGAGCGCAAACGCTCCAGTGCAGCAGCATAAATACTGAAACGCTCGCTCTGCACCATCGGCTCGCCGTCAAAACGCAGCCCCAACCACGCAAGGTCCTCATACATGAGCTCCACCCACTCATGACTGCGAGAGCGGGTCACATCAATATCTTCTATGCGCAGCAGACAGCGCCCGCCCTGCTCATCTGCCAGGCGGCGAGCCTGCAGAGCGGCAAGCAAATGCCCCACGTGCAGCGGACCGCTGGGCGTGGGGGCAAATCGTGTGACAACCGGAGCTGCCATGACGGTTGGGTTAATACTTAGCGCCGACGATAACCTTCGTCACTCGCTCAATACCTTCCTGTGCCAAAGTCGATTTCGGGAAGAAACAGCGCGCACGGTAGTAGCACGAAAGCGCCGAACCATACTCTGCTCGTTTCTCGCAATCCTCGGCATGGGTCAGAGCTTGCACAAACTCGTGAGCCTGTGCCGCATATTGCCCGAAGGCATCCGTGAACACCTTGTCGGCGGAATAACGCTCATCTTTCTTCTTCAGGAGGTACATCTGCTCGTAAGCCAGACAGGGACCAACGGTGCGGTCTGTCTGAGCTCCGGTCTGAAGGGACGCCAGCATGATATCCGTAGCGCCCACAAACTCCACGACCTCGCTGTATTTCTTCTTCAACTCATTATCAGCAGCCACCACCTGAAAACGCTCGCGTTCGTTGTAGATGGTGCGGAACTCCTTACGCTCCAGCAAACGGCGGAACTCATCCATAACCGGCTCAAAGGCATCCACCCTCGCTATCTCCTGCTCCCCCTTATCGAGGTTCGGATTGCGCGGCCAGATGACAGCGGCTTCAGTTGCCAGGCGGCGGAACTCCTCATCATTGCCGGCTTCGAAAGCCTTTCGGGCTGAACGCAGGGCGAAATTGCTCTGGCGCTTACGCCCGCTGGTGTAGGAAAGCAGCAGTGAGTCATCAAAATCGACATCCATCTTCTTCATCTCGGCGGCGATAGACTCCACCCCATCATAGTCACGGGCATTCAGCGAGGAAAGGGCGCGCTTGCGCAACTGCCAATAGGCATCGATACGGCGCCTGTGCTCAGACGGGAATGATACCACACTCTGCATGTAATCACCTACGGCTACGGCTGCAATGAGCCGATTTGTTGCCTCCCCCAATTTATTCTGAGCGAGAGCACCGTAGACGGCATCCATACTCTGGTCGACCTCGCGGCGGGCATTACTGGCCATGGTGTCTACCGTGTTGATGTTGGGGGGTACGCCGGAGATACCGGTAAAGAGTTTGTAAGCGTCTGAATTCTTATCGAGGTTCATCCTGGTATCACCATCGCGGAACACATGGCGGTACACACGTGCACCGATAACGGCGTGGTCGTAGCGCCGCTGCAGCAGAAACCACACGACCAATCCCTGGTAATTGAGCTTAGCTACTGACAGAGAGGCCTGGTTAGCTGCCGTGTTGGCGCCGACCTGGGACTTTTTCTCAGCAATTTCGGCAGAATTGGCGGCAATGAGGAATGTATTGTTCATACCCATTTTGCCGGTGTTGGGGTTTTTGATATCGCCAGCAGAGCCGCCGCCGCGACCGCGGCTGGTGTTACGGTTATTGAGTTTATTTGTTTTGTCGATGAGTTTATCAATTTCCGCGTCGAGCTCGGCAGTGGCCTTATCGCGCCTGCGATTGGCACGCTGCACATCCAGAGCGCTGACAATGGCACTGGCGAGCACACCACCCTGCTCACCATCGGCGGGATAGTCAGAGAGCTTATAGAGCCCCATGCCGATTTTCACGAGGGTTTTACTGCCTATTTTGTTGGCATTGTTGCTATAGCGCTCTGTGAAATCGAGAATTTGCTGAAGTTGCTTGCGGTAAAGGCGAGCCTGTTCAGAGTCATCCGGCGACTGGGTAAGGAACTTCTCAAACCTTTCGCGCACCAGCGCATTATTACCTACGTCGAATTTAGCGCCGCCATAGGATAGCGTATCGCTCGACGGGTCGAGCAAGGGTAACTCCATGCCGAACACCTGCGGCGGCGGGGTCTCGCCGACACGGGTCGGGTCATTATTATGCACCCCGCTCTGCGCCTGGGCGCTGCGCCCCGAGGCGTCAAAACTTTCAGGCATCTGCCCGGCGGCGCTCATCAGCAACAGGGGCAACAGGGGAAGAAATTGCAGCGTTTTCATCACTTTGTCTTTACATCGTTTACTACCAAAATACCCTTGACCTCGTTGCCGGCGGCATCCTGACCGGTACGGCACGATACTTCAAATATGAACTTGTCGCCACGCGTAATATTCACCCCCGAGGGTGGAGTGCCCTGCAGCAGCAGGGGTAACAGCTCGTTCTTGTTACCTCGCACGGAGACTGACACCATGCGGTTGCTCCCATGGGTTTCGATACTCTCTACCTTCCCCTCCAGCACATAGCGATTACCGGCCGAAGCAAAACGGGAACCATCTTCCCGATAGCGGGATATATTGAAGAAATCCGGTTCGGAGCTTCGGGCTTTCGGTTTGAAAAAGAGCATACCGGCCAATATCACAACCAATAACCCCAGCACACCGATTACTATCGGCATGCTGTTCACCTTCCTGCTGCGCCCACGGCGCGATTTTCTAGCCATAAGAGTTCAGTATTATGTTAAAGTTTGTATTTGTTACTCCCAGCGCGAGCGGCGCACACCAATCCAGGTCAGGAACAAGCCCACTATGACGTGCAGCCCCAGCACAATGCGGCAGATATCCGCACCGGAGAATGTCGTCTGTACGATGCTCTTGACCGCCTTCAGCTCATCGGGCCCCAGGCCACCCTCTATACTGCCGCTCCAGGCCCAATAGGCTGAGATGAATGGCTGGGTAAGGGTCTCAATAGTGCCGGGCAGCGCCAGCACGGCACCGGACAGGGGCAACTGGAACCCCACCAGATAGATACTCAGCAGAGAGGCCTGGTCGGGGGTCTTGCAGTTTGCGGAAATTCCCAGGCACACGCTGGTCATGGCGGCATTCGCCAGCAACAGGAATGACAAGTGGTTCATCGTGTCGCCACGGTAGGGCCAGAACCACTCCACGAAGAAATACATCCACAGACTCTGGATGAGTACCAGAGCGCCGAGATAGACGGCTTTCGAGGCGACGTAGGCACCCACCCCGGCGCCTGCAAACTTTTCCTTCTCCATAATCAGGCGCTCACCTGCCACCTCGCGGGAGGAGTTGTTCGCCCCCATCAGCCCGAGCAGAATCACCTCGAACATAATGATACCGGATACTGCGGAACCAACCCTGGCGCGCACCTCTGCCTGTTCCTGCTGAGCTTGTGCTTCGGCCATGAGGTCCGACCCCTGCATATCGGTCAGGTTCAGCAACTGATCCTGACCTTTACTGGAAAACAAAGCAACCAGCACGGGGAATATCAAAATCATGGCCAGCTGCAACATGAGCTGAGTCCGGTCACGCATGAGAATGGAAAAACGGCGCCGCAGCAATACCCCGAGCTGAGTCAGGAACCCCGGCATACCGGGAGTGTCCGGCTCCTCCTCCTCATCCTCATGCCGGGGGGCGGGGGGCGGCGGCACCTCCCCACGGCGGGCAAACTTCTCGATATGCTCATCCCCCAATTTGGTGTAGTAATCCTTGCGGTGCTTGAGCCAACTGGCATTCCACTCTATCGGCTCACGCAGAGCCAGGCGGGGATAGACCTCCTCAAAATCGCTCACGGAGAAGTAGTGGGTCATGGCACAGGGCGAGCCATGGTAGGCCAGATTACCGCGCACGAGCACCATCACGCTGTCATAGAGCTCCATCTGAGCCAGGCTGTGTGTCACGGAAATGACGATACGGCCATCTTTCATGCTCAGTTCATGGAGAAGCTGCACGATTTCACGCTCGGAGCGGGGGTCAAGCCCGCTTGTCACTTCGTCGCACAACAAAATGCGCGGACTACTCACGAGCTCCATGGCCAGGGCCAGGCGGCGCCGCTGACCGCCGGAGAGCAGCTTGACCTGCCGGTCGGCTAACTCGGCCAGACCGGTTTCGGCCAGTACGTTGTCGATGATGTCGTTGAGCTCATCCTCAGGGGCATTCACACGCATGCGCGCCGAGCACTCCACACTTTCATCGACGCTCAGTTCCTCATAGGCTATACTGAATTGGGGGACATAGCCTATTTCATGCGGCTCAAAATCCCCATCTTCGCTCAAGTCGCGGCCCTCCCAGAAAAAGGAACCGGAGGTGGTTTCCTTAATACCTGCTATGGCTTTCAGCAGAGTGGTCTTCCCACAGCCCGACGGTCCCACTATCGCCATGAAATGGCCGCGAGGTACGCAGAAATTCACATCATTAAGCAGAAAGATACTCTCCTCACCATCATCAACCTCCAGGCATATATTTCGAGCTTCAAGCATGGTATTATTCCTATCGTGTTGATCTTATCAAAAACCCCACCACCCTGCAAGCCAAAAATCAGGCACCCGACTGATATAAAAGCGAATTCTGCGCTCATATCGCGGGCGGAGAGAAGGGAAAACAACTGACCTGCTCTCACCCCCTCATCAGGGTCAGAGCAGGTCGGAAAAAAATGAACTACAGCTTAGTGGCGACCGCATTTGCACTCGTGCCCTTCACCATGGTGGCCACCGCAGCATTCACCATCGCCATGGCCACCGCAGCATTCACCATCACCATGGCCGCCGCAGCATTCATGCTCCTCGCCATGATTACCGCACTTGCAGTGGTGCTCGCCCTCGGCATGGTTCTTGCAGTCGCTCTCGCAGTCGTCGCAGTTACCGCTGCAGCCGCCGCCGCAGGAGCAGCTCACCTGCTGAGACATAGAATCGGCCACCTCCTCATCGCTGGGGGCAGAGCCTTTCTCAATGGCGAGACAGAGGTACTGATTTATCGTGGAGAGCAGTTGGTCAAGTTCCTGTCGGGCCTCAAGGAACCCCTTGCAGATGGGGTTATCGACCACATTCTGACGCAGTGTGTCGAAAGTGGCAATCTCTTCTTCTGAGGGAGGCATACCCTCCATGTGCTTATTGCGAAGTTTCTCGCCGTATTCATTCACCTTACGGAAGAGGTCAGTAGCCTCCGGGTTCTGATAAAAAAGACCGATACGGGCGCGGGCGGAAATAACCTTCTGACTGGCGGCAAAGGCATTCGCCAGTTCGGTAGTGAGCGTTACCAGCTCAGGGGTAAGAGATGTATTTGCCATAACGCCGCACATTCTACCACAGCCCCTCCGCGCATGCAACACCTTTGACAATAACTGACGCAGTTACAGCCCACCCCCGCATTGCCTCAAAAATCCAGTCACCGAACTGACACTTCCCACGAGTTAGGCTGACACGTGAAAAGCCGGATGCCTCATAAATCAGGCACTAACATATACACATGTCACTCAAAATGAGCAAACAAGCAACAATAGAGTTACTGATTTCAAACGCAGCAAAGTATCGAAAGACTCACTCGCGCAAAGCTAAGGGGGGAACTTCTGAAACAACTAATGGAACTCTCTGGTTACAAGTCGTCTAAAAGCATTATTCGATACTATTCGAGCACTCGAAAACGCAAGCGAGTGGAGAAGAGAGGGCGCCTGCCCAAATTGCAACCCTGCGACATCGAGCTAATAAAGTTAATTTGGTTGAAATCTGACCAACCTTGCGGTACACGCCTCCATCCCATGCTGCCAACGTGGCTGCAGACCTACTCAAATCGGCACAAAATTGGCGAGGAGTCTCAAAGGCGTATACTGAGTGTATCACCTGCCACCTCAGACAGGGTGTTGCGTGATTGCAAAGTAGGTGACATCCATAAATCCAATAAACAAACTATCAGCGCATTAAAGCAATCTATACCCATTATCGACACAACCCGTAAGATTGATATTGCCGGGCATCTATATGCCGATACAGTAGCTCATTGCGGGGATAGTACCCGCGGCAATTTCGTTTGGACGTTAACGGTAAC
>JAZNVF010000007.1:0-15080 GCA_045592685.1 Akkermansia sp.
GACTCGCTACGCTCGCTGTCATTTTGGGGCAGAAAAATGGTGGATTTGCCTTGTTTTTTAGTCAATTATCCGCTAAAATTTCGGTGACCGCAATTTTGAGGCATCCACTTTTCGGTGACTGTTTTTTTTGAGGCAATACGGATATGCTCCTCTTTCGCTTGTGCCGGGCTTTGCTTAACGGGCGGAGATAGCCTGCCCCATCAGTTCAGCTGCTTTCCTGCCGCTCATGAGCATGCCGCCGAAAATCGGTCCCATGCGGAAACTGCCGCTCACGCCGTTGGCTGCCATGCCCGATACGAAAAGCCCGGGGTAAATCTCTTTGGTGTTGTCGATGGTGGAGCGTTCGCCCTCAGCGGCATCCATGCTCATTTCACCGACTACTCCGCCAGTGGGCGTATTGAGTCGCACCCCATTCTTGCGGGCGACCGTCTTGGCAATTTCGCAATCATGACCGGTGCCATCAAGCACGGTCTTGGAAATAATGGTCAGCGGGTCTACGTGGAGCCCTTCGCGCAGAACCGGGGTCCAGTTGACGACCACACCACCCACGCGACCTTGCTTGTACACCACATCCTCCACAGAATAGCAGTTGAAAATGGTAGCGCCTGCCTGAGTGGCCTTATACAGTAACCCGGCTGTAGCATGCACGGAATCAATAATGTAGGTACCATCGCGATAGGGTTTGTAGCTGAGCTCCAGCTCGCGCACAATATCCATGGCCTCCTCCTGCACCACAATGTCATTGAACATCATGGCACCACCCCACATACCACCACCCGGGGACAGTTTGCGGTCGAACAAGGCAACCTTATACTTAGCTTTTGCCAGATAATACGCTGCCACGATTCCGGAGGGACCACCCCCTACAATCGCGGCATCCAATACCAGATTGCTTTGCAATTTATTGAAATACGACTCAATAATTCCGTTAGATACCAGAGTTTCCATGCTCTCAGCATAGTTCCGCCACTCTCGCTCTGCAAGCCATAACTACGTCATGTCGTTCAAAAACACGCCCCTCAGACTTGCGCCGCCCGCCTGCGGATTTGGGGGACGGAGTACACCCCTGAAGAAGTAACGGGGCAATGGCGCCTGAAACGCCGGCAGAACTACGTGCTGCTCTGAGCTGGTTCTTTGTTTGTTGCGGCGCTGTCGGCGCCAGACGGCGGCGCCTGCTCCACCGGCTGCAGTTGTTGTTGCTGAGAATTGAACAACAGACTGCCGTTGACCGCTACCGGCACGAGAGCATAATAGCCCAGGGTGAGGGGCAGGTCGACGGCTACGGCTGCCACGGCTGCTGTGGGCAGGGCGTAAATGGCATGCCAGGTCATGTGGCGCGAGTCATAGTCCGGGTGGCACTCTGAAACACCCACTCGTACCTGCTGTTGCCGCGCTTGTGACAGGTTGAGTTCCTGCCAGCTGCCGTCGGAACTCAGGAAGAGCTGTGGGAAGTTGTCGGAGGCATAGTCGACCTCGTGGCAGAGCATAGGACCATATTCGGAGCCTTTGATGGGAGTGAGCATACAATGACTCGGGCCGATGATGGTCTCTTTCGGGCTGAGCCAGGGCGAGCTGCGGGTAAAGCGCATGGCAGAGCGCTGCCCTTTCACATAGAGTTTGCCGCCATGGTGATAGCAGGTGGTGGGCTCGGTAACGCTGATACCGTCGTACTCAAAAGCCCTTTCATAGAATATCTGGTGGCTTACCATGCATGAACTCAGCATGGCAGTGGTTGAAAGCAGGGGCAACAGGTGGCGCATGTTCATACCTGAGGGGGTGGGGGGAGGTTGGCTGTTTTCTTTGCCCGATGTACGAAGAAGTAGAGAAGCAGGGTGGCTATGCAGCAGAACAGCGCCTCTGCACTCAGCGCAAGGGGCACGGCAAACTGGGCGAAGAAGGTCGCCTCCATTGCTTTTTGCGGAGCGTGGGGTGGGTAGAGCAGCAGTTGTGTGTCGCCCACTTTGTAAAGCGGCGGGTTACCGGCGACTGTACTGCGGGTGGTGTATTCTTTGCCATCGGCTGCGGTGAAAGAGAACTGAGCGTAGGCGTGGCGTGTGTCTTCTGAGCCTTCCCATTCCAGCTCGGTGACAGTGGCTTGCGCTTTCAGCCATTCCTGAGCGCGATTGAGACTGTAGTACCAGCTGTATGCGACACATGCCAGTGAAATGATGCTGACGACAAGCAGCAGCCTGGCTATTGTTTTCAGAGAAAATAGGGTGAACATAAGGATGAAATAAATGTAACAGAAAAAAAATCAATGTCTAGCAAAAAATGCTTGCATGTCGCAGGTCTGTGTGTTACCCTGACCTCGGAACTGCCTTCCTGCTATGAGAAATCTGTCGGTATTCTTTCTTTGTCTGTTACTTCTCAGCTCGTGCTGTGTCTCTGTCACTACGGGCGATGGCCTGGATGCTGTGGGGCGTCAGCAGCCGATGATTCATCGACCGCTGCACGAGAAGCCGGAATCTCTTTTCAGTGCGCGGGGGGAGGACGCGAAAAAGCTGACCGTATGGAAAAAGGGTGATTTGTATTATGTAGAGTTGCCTGTGGTTTATGTGCCTGTGAACTCGCCCTGGATTTCCCTGAATGCCCCGCTGAATCACCGGTGCTACCCGGCCGCTCGTTCGGCAACGGAGTTGTATGAGCAGCAGAGCAAGGTGCAGATTTTTTACGCTGAAGTTACGGATACTCTGTTGACTCTTGCCGGTGAGTCGATAGGTAAGCATGTGCCCCTGTATGCGACGAAATACCGGGTACTGCCTGCCGATGAGGTCGATTTGCGCGGGGCAAAGAAAGTACAGAGTTGTGTTCCGGTCTCACAGCAGTACCTGTTCCTGAACAGCCTGTCCGACAAGTGTACCCCGGGCAATTATTTGCGCAGGCCTCTGGTATGGGGGCTTCGCGTGGTGGATGCCCCGCTGACAGTCGCCGGTTCTGCCGTTGGTTTGGTGTTTGTTGCTCTTTTCGATTGAGGTAAAGTTTAATTGTGAACGTTCGGATTGACTTGCGTGGGGGTGTTATGATAGAATTCACTGATGAGAGAGTTTGAAGACAAGGTTGTCATTGTGACCGGCGGTGTGCAGGGGATTGGCCGTTGCATAGCGGAGATGTTTGCTGCTGAGGGAGCGCATGTGTGCCTGTTTGATGTGCAGCAGAACCCATACTTTGTGGGTGACCTGGCCTGCGAGGCTGACTTGGTGGCCTTCTGTGACAAGGTGTTGGCTGATTACGGGCGGGTAGACTACCTTATTAACAACGCTGCTCCACTTTTCAAAGGTCTGCCTGATTGTAGCTGGCAGGAGTTCAATTATGCTCTGCAGGTAGGGGTGGCGGCACCCTACATGCTCACTCGTTTGCTGACGAATCAC
This sequence comes from Akkermansia sp., assembly GCA_045592685.1. Lineage (GTDB taxonomy): Bacteria > Verrucomicrobiota > Verrucomicrobiia > Verrucomicrobiales > Akkermansiaceae > Akkermansia. The sequence continues at coordinate 3,369 of JAZNVF010000007.1, forward strand.
TTTGCCCCCGGGGCCGCTATTGTGAACATATCCTCCACCCGCGATCGTATGAGCATGCCGGGTACCGAGTGTTACAGCGCGGCCAAGGGTGGTATCGCTGCGCTCACTCATGCACTGGCTGTCTCTTTAGCCGGGAGAGTGCGCGTGAACTCAATTTCTCCCGGTTGGATTGAAACTCAGGGCTCTGTCTACAGTGGGGCCGATGCCGTTCAACACCCCGCCGGTCGGGTGGGATGTCCCGAGGATATCGCGCACATGGTGCTCTACCTTTGCTCTGCGCGCGCCGCCTTCATTACCGGTGAGAATATCTGCATTGACGGTGGTATGACCCGACAGATGATTTACCACGCTGAGCATGGCTGGAGATTGGAGAAAGGTTGAAGGATATGCAGTTGGAATTCATCCTGCTAATGGCCACTGCGGCGATTGCTGCACTATGGTGGTGGGTACAGCGACCGTTGACGGCACGCAAGTGGGTGTATGCTGTGACTTTGGGGGGCGTGACAGCAGCTCTGTGTGCGGCCTTATATCTGCCACATGAGTGGTATGAGCTGCGCTACGCCTGTATGTTACAGGGGATATTGTTGCTTGCTGTCTGTCTGTTGATGTTGCCGTTTGAAGGGCAGAATGAACCCCGTTGCCGTCGGCGGACCCGATTGGCTGCACTGCCCGCACGTTCTTTGCCGGTGGCGACCCTCCCTTGTGCGCTGACGGTCGCAGAAATGGTGCAGGTTATGACGGAGCACATGCAGGAACCTGAGCCAACCGGCGATGGTGGGGTGGTGGCAGATTATGGGGATGAGCGCTACCTCTGGGAGCTCTCTTTGCACCCGATGGCCGAGGGGAGCTGGGTCTTGTTGCTATGGTCATATTCTTCTTTCGTGTTGAGAGATCGGGAGGCTGCCGCTATCTGCGCGCAGCATGAACAGCCACTTATTCCCGCTCTTATCGGTCGCGGGGCTTCGGCCCTTGCTCTGTGTCGTGACGGAGTGTTGCATATTTACCCCGCTGAGGCTCGGGATGATGTGGCGCTGGTACTGCAAAGACTAACTTGATATATTTTCCTTTTTTTATGTTCATCCAAATTCAATCACCCTTTCACTTTGGCAGCTGGCGCGGCGAGATTGTGGATTCTGCCGGGCAGCGTATTGCCGAGGCTGATTTCGGGGAGCGTGGAGGGCACGCCGTGCTGCGGATTCAGCGGGGTGCTGACTGTTTTGAGATGCAGGCCGCAACGGCGACATTTCACGGCAGTGCAAGTTCATTCGGTGGCGGCGGTAAGTTCTTGCTGGGAGGCAGAACGGTGTATACTTTTACGGCAAAAACGCCATACGAGATGGAGGTGTTCACTGCCGGTTCGCGGCGCTCGCAACGGGTGCTCTGCACGCGGATAGATTCCTGGAAACGCCGCTTCTGCTGGGCTTACCGTCAGGGGGCAGGGTGGTGGGCTGCCTGGCAATACGCAAGTTGGGGCAATCTGCTTATCGGGCAAGACTACGCATTGGCATCTCTGCTCGACATCAGTACCCGCCGTGTGCCCGGTAGGCGCCCTCACCCGCTCATGAATGCGGCCGATGTTGCCGTGTGGCAATCGCGCCCCGAGCAGGAACAACTGCTTCTTCTGGCCCTGAGCCTGCGCCACCTCTGTGGGGATTTTGTCGGGAAATCGGGTTGGGCGTTCAGTTCACGCCTGCGCCGGTCCTGCCCTGAGGTGCCGTCATTCCGGCCATCGCCGCAGCCGCACCTGCACTGTAGTGTTCGCGCATCGCTGTTTCGCCCGCGCTATATGGGGGAGTTCCTGGCGGTAGGAAATCCTGTTGCTATCGGGCTTATGGTGATGGCCTGGGTGGGGTATGCGCTGGTATCCGGTTACGACATGTTGCCTGTAGCCATTGCCGTGACCCTGCTGTCACTGGGTTGGGTGCTTATCTGCCGATGGGGGCATGGCGGGGAACCTGCCGATTGGTAACGCATGGTAAAAACGATTCTCTGTCTCTTTTTGTGCCGTTTGCTTGTTCTGCAGGTTGTCGGTCACGGTGTGGGTAAAACAACGGTGTCATTGCCTGTTTTTCCTGTGAATTATAGTTGCTATCCAATTGAAAAGTATTGACTTAACGGGTAGAGCGTGATAGTCTGGCTGCATGTCCACCCCTACGCGCCACTACCTGTTACCCGCTTTATTGGTTTTGCTGCTTCTGCTGCTGATCAGCGCTCTGCTGACGTGTTTTCAGCAATCGCGTGCGCTGAAGACCGAGCGTGTGTACCGTGAGTTGTACACGCGGACTCTCTGTGAACAGGCGGAAACGTACCTGATAAAGACTGTCGCAGAATATGGCGTGGACCCGAGCGAGGTGAAGATACAGGGGGGTATCAACGGGCCGTCTTCGTTTAGCCTGAGCTGTGTCTGCTGCACCGGTGAGGGGCTGCATAAGCGTCTGTTGGCCGCCGTCCCCTACATGACGCAAGAGCTGTATGCACTAGGCGTCTGCAATGAGAACTACCGCACAGTGTTGGCGGTGCAGATGAGTGAACAGTCAGTACCGAGCGGCAGGGGCTCTGCACAAGTCCCGGGCTTGGTGATTCAGGTGAAGTTCGAGGGCGTAAAACCCGCTGCCGAGGTACCGGCTCCGGTGCCGTATTCCTACACGCGCGCCGCTGAGCACCTGCACACCTTGCATGGTCTGACGGACAAGATGCAGAATGCCGCCGACGTGCAACAATACGGAGTTGATTATCTGAATACCTGCAGGGCGTTTCTTGATGAGTACTTGCGCTTGTTCGACCTGGATGTCAGGAATGCGGGCACGGGGTACTCCCTGAAGTTCAGGAATGAGTATCAGACCGAACTGCTCGCAGTACTGCGCGCGGTCAGCCGCTTGCAGGAGTGTGGTTACCACGGTGTGCCGCTTCTGCAGACGGAGGAAGACCGCGCGCAGATACGCAGTCTTGAGAGTTTGCGGTGGAATTTGGAACCCCGGGGCGAAAAAGACCGCCATTGAATTATTTTCTGCTTATATGAATACCTATCTTGCTCCGATGTATACCATGAGCTCAAAAATCCTCTGCCTGTTATCCGGGTGTATCGCGTTGATGGTACTGAATTCATGCTCACGCACCTACAAACGCTGCTATGAACATGCCTTTGCGGCAGATGGTGTGTATTGCGCCTCGAATGCCGTTTACACCGCCAATGGCAAGGATTATGTGCAGGGGCAGCGTGCGCAGTTGCGCCATGTGCGCTACCGCTCTTGGGAGAACTTTTACGAGTGGTACTGGAACAGGGGGTGGAGCCTCAAACCTATACCGAGAACCGAGGGCGAAACAGTCTATGGGGAACTCTACACCGGGGAAGATGGTCAGCTGCGTGCTCACAACAGTCTTGAGTGGCAAGCCCTTCAGGGGGTGAAAGTGACACCTCGCATGGGCAAAGTGACAAAGGACAACTGCACTGCTGAAGACAGGACAACCCGCCGCCTGACCTGGCGCGGTGTGTATGCGCTGCCGGCATCGGCGGCCTGTTTCGCTGTTGAGGCTCCTTTTAATATCGTCTCATCTGTTGTCTTTCTGGTGGGGGATATGCTGCAGGCTTGGTAGCACAACGCCACTCAACTGTAAAAATAGTTATGAATATCAGAATATTCTATACCGCCCGCCAGATTCAAGTGGCTCAGTGACATGCCTGACTGCAGGGGGGAAAGGGTTTTGGTGATAGATGACGTGCTGGACTCCGGCCTGACGATGAAATCTGTCATAGAGAGCTGAGCCGGGTGTGTGAAATCCCGGTTGAGATTTTTTTTGGGGGGGCCGTCTGCAACTATGTCATGACGGCATGGTTGGTAACTTTTAACTTGCGCCTTCGGGGGCTTTGTGGCAGGATTTCCGCCATGAAGAAGATTCTGGCAGATTGTCGGCTGTATGGAATTGTTGACATGGGTTATACCATGCCGGAGCAGGTGGAGACCCGAACCCGGGCCCTGATAGATGGCGGAGTGAAGATTATTCAGCTCAGAGCCAAGGGGGTAGAGCTCGGGCTCGTCAGAAAATGGGCCATCTGCATGCAGGCCATTTGCCGGGAACACAAGGTTATTTTCGTGTTGAACGATTACCCCGAAATGGCGGCCGAAATCGGGGCGGATGCCGTGCATGTGGGGCAGGATGGCGGCAGCCTGGCAGATGTGCGACGGATTGTCGGCCCCGGGGTTATCGTGGGGCGCTCCACCCATAGCCCTGAGCAGGCCTTGCAGGCATTAGAGGAGGGGGCAGACTACATTGGTTTCGGCCCTCTGTTCCCCACCGGCACCAAGCCCGGGCGCCCGTCCATAGGCTTGCAGGATATCGCAGATACTCAAAACAAGCTGGGCGATATGCCCATGTTCTGCATCGGCGGTATCAACGGCTCCACTCTGCCGGAGGTACTCCATGCCGGGGCCCGCCAAGTGGTTATCGTGTCCTGGCTGCTGCAGCAGGAGGATATCGCCGCGACGGCGCGAACCGTGATTCAGACCATTGAGTCTAAATGCTCAGGGGAGTGGTGTTAAGGTGTTGATGGTAAAAGTTTCATGAAAATGTTATGAAAAAAACGGTCTGCAACATCATTAAATGGGTGTTAATTCTCTCGACGATAGGGGCTGGGGTATATGTGTGGAAGTTTTCCCCGGTCGAGGCTCAGAGCATGTCACTCACACGCGCTACACTGCACCGGACCGTGTTCGGCACCGGCACTCTGGAGGCGAAGACGCGCGTGGCTATCAGCCCGTATGCCACCGGGCAGGTACAGACCCTGCATGCAGACCAGGGAGATACGGTGAAGGCCGGGGAGCTGCTGGCGGAAATGAATGCCGAAGATATTAACCAGCAATTAGCTGTGGCGGAAGCTGATTTGGCTATTGCCCGGGCCTCTCTGCAGCGCAACGAGGCTGAAATCTCTGCAGCGAGAGCCACGCTCGACTATGCAAAAGTCACCTTTGAGCGTATGGACAACCTCAGGCAGTCGAACTCTGTATCTCAGACGGATGCGGATAAAAGCCGTCAGGCCTATCAAGTGGCCGCTGCTCACCTGGAACAGGCTGAAAAACGACAGCTCGAAATCGAAGCCGAACTGGTACGCCATGAAGCGCAGATTAACTACTTCCGCACTAAACTGGCAGAAACGCAGTTGAAAGCCCCCTTCGATGCTCTGGTGATTCGCCGCAACAGAGAGCAGGGCAGTATTGTCAACCCCGGCGTTTCTATCATGGATGTCGTTGATACCGGGCAAATCTGGGCAAGTGTGTGGGTGGATGAAACTGCCATGGCTGCTATTCACCCGGGGTTGCCGGTTGATATCATCTTCCGCGCCATGCCGGATAAGAAATTCAGCGGTAAAGTCACCCGAACCTCACGCGAGACCGACCGGGAAACGCGCGAATACCGGGTTGATATCACGCCCGATACCTTGCCCGATAACTGGGTACTGGGGCAGCGCCTGGAGGTCTACATCCATATCGGCAGAACAGATGATTGCCTGGCCGTTCCCAATAACCTGATTTGCAGGGATAAACAACGCACCTTCATTCTGGTGGAGGAAGGGGGGCGTATCGTTGAGCGCGATGTCAAAATCGGCATTCAGACCCGCCAACAAACGCAGATTCTCTCCGGCTTGCAGGAGTCGGACCGCGTTATCCTGCACCCCCTGCAACACAGGGAACATGTCAACCGCCGCATCATGCGATGATTAATCTGGCATTCAAAGACATCCGTCACAATACGGGGCGTTTTCTGCTCACTACCCTCGGGATCAGTCTCTTGCTGATAGTTGTGATGGGCATGGGGGGCATATATCGCGGTTTGATTCAGGAGGCCACCCTCATCATTGACCGCGCCGGAGCCGATATCTGGGTGGTGCAGCGGGATACCAAGGGCCCGTTTGCGGAGGTCTCCAGGCTGCCCCGCAATCTGGAAAATCGCATCGAGGCCATTTTCGGTGTTGCCTCGGCAGAGCCATTCGTGTCTCACACCGTGCAGCGTAACAAAGGTGAGAGGGTACTGCGACTCACCCTTCAGGGTGTGCCGGATGACGGCGCCTGGCTACCCATTATTCAGGGCAGGGCGCTGCAGGCGGGACATTATGAAATGCTGGCCGACAAATCCGCCAAACTGCCACTGGGCAGCACGCTCAGGCTCGGGAAGGATACCTACACCGTCGTCGGCATCACCGGCCGCATGAACTCCCCGTCCGGAGATGCCATGGTGTTCCTCTCGCTGAACGATGCCATGGCCATACAGGCCGATGTCCCGGCGGAGGCCATTCGCCTGGAACGCCATGCCCGCTTGCAGCGTTTTGATTCGCTCCCGTACGGCAGCACCTCCGTGGATCATGCAGAGCAGCTCATCAGTGAGTTCTCACGCCCCGCCGCCCTCCCCGGGCGGCAAATCAGCGCGGTGCTGGTCAAGGTACTGCCCGGTCACAGCGTGGAAGACGTGATGGCAAAACTGCGCACCATGCCGGATGTAACCGCCTACACCGCCGATGAACAGCGGGAAATCATGCTCAGTGGCTTTGTCGCCCGCTCCCGCAAGCAGCTTCTGCTCTTCCGTACCATCCTTGTCATCGTCTCCACCGTCGTCATGACCCTGATTCTCTACACCCTGACACTCGATAAACTGCACGATATCGCCATGCTGAAACTCCTCGGCGCGCGCAACGGGGTCATCATCCGCATGATTTTGCAGCAATCTCTGCTCATTGGTGCACTGGCATTCGGCATAGCCAGATTCTGCGGTGAATGGGTGTACCCATTCTTCCCGCGAAGGGTGGTTCTGGTCAGCTTTGATTTATGGGTACTGTTCGGCATCGTCATCGGAATTTCCGTTCTGGCCGGTTGTGCCGGTATCATTAAGGCCATGCGTACACAAGCAGGAGAAATACTATCATGAACCCCGTTGCTTTATCTGCTGAACATTTGTTCAAAACCTACGGTCAGGGAGATACCGCTGTTCATGCCCTCAATGATGTGTCGTTTTCCATGAATGTCGGGGAAATCGTGGCTCTGCTCGGCCCCTCCGGCGCCGGGAAATCCACCTTGCTGACGACTCTGGGGCTGATTCAACCGCCAAGTGCGGGTAAAATCACCATTGCCGGAACAACTGTGTTCCAAGACCGCTACCGGGTTAATATCCGCGATTTTCGCCGCAATCATATCGGGTTCGTCTTTCAGAAAGCCAACCTCCTCCCATTCCTTACCGCCGAGGAAAATGTACGCATCGCCATGGAGGTCAACGATACCCCCACGCGGCAAGCCAAACAATACGCCGCAGAGCTGCTCGAACACTTTGAACTCTCCGCGCGCAAATCTTTTCTGCCCGGGCAGCTCTCCGGCGGGCAGCAGCAGCGTGTCGCCATTGCCCGTGCTCTCGCCAATAAACCGAGCCTGATACTGGCAGACGAACCCACCGCCGCACTTGATAGCCACATGGGACGTAAGGTGATGGAACTGCTCAAAAATGTCGCCCATACTCACCATACCGCCGTGCTCGTCGTTACCCATGACCACCGCGCTATCGATGTCTTTGACCGAATCTGGACGATGGAAGACGGCAAGCTGAGCGAGAAAAAACATTCAACATGATTTTGTTCACGCCGGATGCAGGAAAAAGATTTTTTCAAAAGTTCAATAAAACACCCGGCGGCAAGCGTCTATATGGTGAAATAAACGCCCATTCCGCAACTTATAGTTGCATTTTCGGGCGAAAACGGATATCATGAGCTAAAAGGAGTCACGCATGTTGAAGAAGATTTTCAGTTTTCTGTCTTTGATGAGTCTGGTTGGGTGTTCTCAACCGGAGGATGTTGCTGCTGCTACACGGGTATTGGGGGATTCCACCGTTTCAACCGTGGCGCTGCAGTCACCCCCATGCCACGAAACGGACAGTTTTGCGGTTCAGGTTTTTTCTGTGCTGGCGGCATCTCAGGAGGGAAACTTTGTGTTCTCTCCTGCCAGTCTGGAGTCCGTCTTGCGGCTCTTGCAGCAGGGGGCAGGGGGCTCTACCGCTGCAGAACTGGCGGCTCTGCCCATGGGAAAGGCTGGGGTGCGCACGGCCATGGCTCCGGCAGAGGCCGCAGCCTTATTCATTGCAGAGAAATTCACCCTCAATCCCGGCGTGAAGGTCGATGAAGTGAGGCGGGTACCCTTTGCCACTGCACCTGCCAGAGCGGCTGCGACCATCAATGGCTGGGCCGGGGACAAAACCCGAGGACTGATTCCCACCATTATTTCCGAACGCGATATCGTCCCCACTACCGCGTTGGTGGCGGCAAATGCCATCTATCTGAAGGAAAAATGGCTTCACCCATTCCCTGTGAGTGATACGCGCGCCGGGGTGGATTTCAAAATGGAGAGCGGACGCACTGTACCCGTGGCCATGATGTGCAGCAAGGCGAAGTACCGCTATGCCGAAGGGGAGGGCTGGCAAGCCGTAGCAATTCCCTACAAAACAGAGGGCCGACAGGGGGAGCCGGGGTATTTCATCGGAATCCTGCCCGGTAAAGCCGCCAGCGATTTTGCCCGTAATCTGACGCCGCAGCAATATCAGGACATTCGCCGGGCGCTGGCCGAAAGCCCCGCGCGCGATACCATCGTGTATCTGCCCCGTTTCGAATTGAACCCTGGTACCTACTCCCTCAAACCGGCTTTGCAGGCATGCGGTTTGCGGACTGTTTTCTCCCAGGGGGCTGACTTCAGCGGTTTTTCCCCGCAGCCTCTGTATCTTTCGAACGTCTTGCAACGCTGCTATTGCAAGGCTGATGAAGAGGGAACGGAGGCCGCTGCTGTCACTGTGGCTGTTGTTCGCAACAAATGCATTCTCCCCGGACCTCGACCCGAAGTCATTGTATTCGACAGACCCTTTATCTGGGTTATCGGGGATTTGAATACCCCCGCAGCTCCTTACTTTATGGGGATAACCCACCAACCGTCATGAACGCTGTGAAGTACGGTTTTCTCGGAATCACGGTCACCATCGCTGTCTGTCTGACAGCGGTGGTCAGTGTGGGCTGCGCACCTGAGCACGAATATGTAAACAAACAGGTCGGAGGTGCGGAAATTCCGACAGGGTGGGATTTTTCCACAAAAAAGCAATGTACTGTTCGTCATGACTTTCCTGACGGCGGACATCTTAATAAGCAAGTAATTGATTTTTCGGAGCTCTCGGAGTTTGCCCCATATTGCGGGAAAGAGGTGAAGTTCCATTTGCCGCTCGCCATTCAACGCATCGATTACGAGGCCGGAACATATTATAAACTTACCGATTACAAACCACAGCCCGCTGGCGTCATAGATTTGTACCATGTCCCTGTACAATCGGGAAAACTGCTGGCTGTTCGCTGCTTGTGGGAAGAACTCACTGAGCCGGGAGCTAAAGTATTCAAACTGGAGAGTATCAGTGTAGAAGCCCTGCTGGAAGTTCAGCACCCCGATGTACAAGTCAACAACGGTAAACCGCTTTATTTAACCTATATTCTTGCCGACGACAAGACCCCGCCGCACCGCATCCGCGCTCCGTGGAAAGCGCCAACGCCCGCAGAATCCCCCCACGCACTGGAATTGTTGAGAGAGCCCATAAGGAGAACCACAACGGCACCGGGAACATAGCCGATGAACATGAACTCATGGTAGCGCTGCTCTCCGTTTAATTCACCGCGCTATCATGGTAAACGAGAAAATGATTTGACCCGATGAACGGACGTTTCTTTTTCCTGTTGATGGTTACCGCCCTGTGGGCGACGGGGCTCAGTAGCTGTATCACCCATACCGGGCAGCATTTCATGCATCTTGGCCGAGAGGGGCAATGTATGCTACTCCACATGCGGGAGGGGGACTCCCTGGCCCTTTACCAAGTCGAGGGAAAAATATACGCAAAGGGAACCCTGACAACATACCATGAATATAACCCCGGGTGGTGCAATAGTATAGATCGCGCGGCAACCGATTATAAGCGAACAACAGATGGCGCGCCCCGCCAAACGGTTTACAAAGAGTTGGTGCCGGTGCGAGAGCGGATTCCGGATGTGGCAAGGAGCCTCAGGGCAGAATCCGTCCATTACAGGGAGTATTTAAGGGTTGCAGATTCTCACCACCTTACGGAGCTACCGGCCGGAGCAAAACCATATTCCACCCGAATGACTTTTGCGCAGCCCCTCCCTCACCGTGTAAGTGACAATGAGGTATTCCGGCAGGCCATTATCACACAGGAATGCAGCGCCAATTTACATGCCTTATATGCTTATCCTCTGGCTGCCGTGTGCTATGTTGGTATAGATGCACCCGTTATTCTCGTGCAGGGAGCCGCAGCCATTGTTGCTCTGCCTTTTATCTCCTGTTACGACCGCATTGCCCGGTATTATCATTCTGCACAAGAACAAGAAGGTAAAGAGATAAACGAATGAAGACCCTTTTACGCAGAATCCCGGTCATTACAGCCCTGTGCCTTGCGGCGCCGGGGCTGAGCTCGTGTATCAGCACCACTCACCGCGTCGTTAAGGCGTGGGGACAGAGTGCAGACGAGGTATACTGGGCCAATGAACTGGAGGGTACTACTGATTGCCTGTACCGTGTCGGGAAGGAACTCTATGTTCAGGGGTACCGCAGCAGCGGAGAGGTCACCATGGGTGTGGAAAATTGTTTTGGCGGGATGTTATTCAGCAGAGAAGTCGCTGAATATGTGGTATCCCCCCATACCGATAAGGCTGAAAAGGTATGGTTGCGCATTACTGATATGGACAGGGCTGACATCCAAAGCTATTTCCAGACGGGCGAAACCCGATTCACGGCAGATTATATCAGCCTGCGCGTCACAAGCAAGGATGCTCTTACGGCATTACCGCCCCACGCTGTCCGCATATCGGTTCCCCGCAAAAGGCCTGTTCACCTGGCAGTCAAAGATGGCTTGTCCGCAGGGAGCAATTGGGATTGGGAGAGTACAGATGTAAAAGAACAGCCATCCTCCCATCTCACGGCAGATGCGCACGCGCTGTACGCCTATCCGCTGGCGGGAGTTTTGTTTCTGGGAGTAGATGTGCCTCTTACTCTAATCAGCCCCGTGTGGGTTGTTCCGGGAGCACTTACAGGCTTTGTCCTTTATTATAAATAATGCCTTGCAAGCGATGTTTCATTTTAGGTTGGTGCTTGGTGAAAAATGGTACTTAAACCGCTGATTCTGTGTAACTTCTCAGTTCAAAATATCTTTGCTTGTCACAGAGTCACCATCGCCACAAAACCGCCTACTTGTCACGGCGTAGAAAGTAGCCCGCATGGGCTGACTCGAAGCCGGAAGCTCACAGAATCAACAGATTGTAGATTCGAAATATTTTAGCCTACCCTAAAAAGCATTCGAGCTTAGCAAAACGGGCTTCCGGCTTCGAGTTAGGGCTTGCGCCCTACTTTCTGGGGGCTTCTCTTCGATACGCCCACCCGGGACGCCGTGACGGGTAGGCATAGTAGGCTTTTTGGGCTTTTGGAGCCGTTTTGCGCCCGGCAGGGCGGTGGCAGGGCTTGCAAGCGCTAGGGTGGGCGTAGCTTTAGCGAAGCCCCCTGCAATGCCTAAGCGCGCGTGGGTATTGAAAATCAACACAAAGCAAAAACCGAACCAGATTGTTTGGGCGCACCATCAGACAATGGTTCGAACCGATTATCCGCATGTGGCGCTTTTCGAAAAGCAACGGAATCACCGAAGGCT
>JAZNVF010000008.1:0-9940 GCA_045592685.1 Akkermansia sp.
CCCCCGCTCAACCCGCTCCCGCAGCAGAACCCGCTCCCGCGCCGGAGGCCGAGCCCTCGGCACCCTCAGCCGCAGAGCCTGCTCCTGCGCCGGAAGTGCAGCCCGCCCCGGCCCCCGCTGCTGAGCCTGTGGCTGTACCGGCAGAAAAGGATCAGCCCGTCTGTGCCAAAGTGCGCCTGATAGTGAATGGTAAAGAGGTGAAGCCCGATGTGGTGAAAGTTGTTCCTGTGCCTGCTCCCGGGCAGCAGCCCACATGCCGCCCCCAACCGGTACGCAGAGCTCACCCTGCACGCCATGCAGCCCCTGTGAATGCTGCTCACCCGGCCGCCGCGGCCGATAAACCTACCTGCCCTCGCTGTGGTAAAGTGCGTCGGGTGGTGCGTCCTGCTGCCGGCGACATGCCGCCCTGCGGTAAGGCTCGCCCGTTTGACACCCCGGCCTATGGCACGACTCCGCCCTGCGTGCGCCGCCATGGTCAGACCATGACCCCCTCTGTTCGTATGCACGCGGTGCGCCCCGCGATTGATATTCGTAAGGCGCCCCAGCCGGCGACTTCGCCCCAGGCTGTAAGGGTTATCATCAATGGTGTTGAGACGATTGTGCCGCTCAAGCCTGAAGGGGTGGATATCACAATCAAACCTCTCTGACCCTGCGGGGGAAGAACCCAGTCAAACAAAAAGGAGCGGTGGCCGTGGTCACCGCTCCTTTTTGTTGATATGAAAGTCTGTGAGCTGTGGGATTACTCCGCCTTGGGCTCCTTTTTCTCGCGGGTCAGGTATTTCATGAGCGCGTAAAGGGCTGCCAGCAGCAGAACACCCGCTACGATGAGGTGGGATTCACCCTTCACGGCGTCGATGAGAGCCTCGGGGGAATCCAATATACCGGGGTGCTCACGGCCTACCTTGTCGCCGAACCAGGCCAGCACCCAGCACCAAATGGCCGAACCGCTGATGGTGGTGAGACTGAACATGCCGAAATTCACTCGGGCCATGCCGGCCGGTATGGAGATGAGGTGGCGAATCACCGGCAGAAAGCGTGAGAAGAAAATGCCCGCAGTGGAGTATTTGCGCATGAATACTTCAGCCGTTTCGACTTTGTGTTTTGGCATGAAGAAATATTTGCCGAAGCGATAGATGAACGGTCGACCCACCCACAGGGCACATACATACATGACGACCGAGCCCAGGTATGAGCCTACCGTTCCGGCCAGTACTACGCCCCAGAAACTCATTTTTGCATTGGGCAGAGCTGCCAGTATGGCGGCAGGCGGTACCACGACTTCGCTTGGTACGGGTAAGATGGAGCTTTCCATCGCCATCAGCAGGACTACTCCCCAGTAGCCCCAATCCACAACCCAGCCCATCCAGATGGTTATCAGTTCATGTAACATGCCGTGTATTATGCACACGCCAAACCGATTTGCAAGACAAATAATAAACGTCGCACCCCGGGTGGGTGCGACGTTGCTGAAAGGATTGCTCCGGTCGGGCAAATCAATCTACGTTGTCGAAGAGCTCTTCGGGCTTGAAGAAACGCTTGATTTCGACCTCAGCGCTCTCGGGGGAGTCGGAGGCGTGGCAGATGTTGAGCATGCTGTTGGTACCGAAGTCACCACGGATGGTGCCTTTGTCGGCCTTCATGGAGTTGGTGGGTCCGAGAATAGTGCGCACGCGGGTAATAACGCCCGGACCGCTGAGTACCAGAGCCACGACGGGGCTGGTCTGCATGAAGGCAGAGAGGGTGGGGAAGAGAGGCTTGTCATCAATAACCAGATCGATGATGTGGGCGTAGTGCTCGCGCAGAATGGCGTCGTTGAGCTGCATCATCTTCATGCCGCGCAGGCGGAACCCTTCGGCCAGCAGGCGCTGCAGAATAACACCGGAGAGGTTTTTACGTACGCAGTCCGGCTTGAAGAGAATGAGTGTTTTTTCGTCTCGATTCATAATGAGTGTATGATTGTGTGTGCGGTTAATTTACTCTGCGGGGGCTGATGTGTCAAGCCCAAAATCCCGCAGCTCCGCGGCACGGGCGGCAAGACTGTCGGCGGTGTTGGGCAGTTTATCTTCCTGCACTTCGGCCAGCAGGCTTGTGAGTATGCGGCCCACCTCGGGACCGGCGGGAACCCCCATGGCCATGAGGGCGCGGCCATCGATGTGAAGGTCGCGTATGGTGAAAGCGTGTTCTTCGCTCATGAGTTCATCGATAAGCAGGGCAGCATCCCGGAGGGTGGCTGTTTTCTCCTGTGAACGGTAGTCGGACTGTGCAGCATGGTCGGCGCGTTTGATATCGAAAAGCTGCTCCACGACCTCGAGCCCCAATCGCCCGATGCAGCGTCGCATACCTGCGCGGGTGGTGGGGAAATCGTTGTCGTGCTCGCGCACGAGTGTAACCACGCGGTGCAGGGTAGCGTTGTCGCTTTTCAGGCGCGTGAGGATGCGTTCGGTAAGTTCGGCACTCAGTTCGGGGTGGTGGTAGAAGTGGGCAGTGCCGTCGTCGCTGAGCGAATGGCAGGCGGGCTTGCCGATGTCGTGCAGCAGCATGGCCAGGCGCAGGGGCTCACTCGCGGGGGCTGCCTGTACGGCATGGGCCGTGTGGGTCCACACGTCATATCGATGGTGGGGATTGCGCTGTTCGAACCCGAAGGTGGGTGCCAGCTCGGGGATGATGACGGCCATTACATCCGGGAATGCCAGCAGCATGTTCTGAGCTCCCTTGCCGACCAATATACCTTTCAGCTCTTTATATATGCGCTCTACGCTCACATTCTCGAGAAGGTGGCGGTTGCGGCGTATGGAAAAGGCTGTTTCACTTTCGATATCGAAGTCAAAACGCGAGGCAAAGCGCAGTGCGCGCATGATGCGCAGCCCATCTTCGTTGAATCGTTCATCCGGTTCGCCTACGCAGCGTATGCGCCCGGTAGCCAGGTCACTGCGGCCGTCGAAAGCATCCACCAGCCCTCGAGCGGTGTTGTAGGCCATCGCATTTATGGTGAAGTCTCGACGGGCAAGGTCTTCTTCTACCCGGCCGACGAAAGTGACAGCGTCGGGGTGTCGGTTGTCGGTGTAGGTGCCGTCGATGCGGAAGGTGGTGACCTCGACCGGTTCGCGGTCAACCATGACGGTGACCGTACCATGCTTAAGACCGGTTTTGATGACGGGGCGGCGACGGAAAACACGCAGTACCTCCTGCGGAGTGGCGTTTGTGCATACATCCCAGTCTTTCGGGGTGATACCCAGCAGGCTGTCTCGCACACATCCGCCGACTACATAGGCCTCGAATCCGAACTTTTCGAGTTGTTCAATGACGGTAAGTGCGTATTGTGGTATGTTAATTGCTGCGGTATTCATATATAGCTTACGATATTGTGAAATAGGTTGCCGGTGTTGCTGAAAATGATATTAAGGCTGTGCGAAAGTCCGACGTATATAGTGTATGATTTGTTCTTTCTGTTCGTCACTACTCAGGCCGGGAGATAACATGGTGGAGTTCCATTGTTGACCGTTTACGGTTATGGGACCTTTCAGTCCGTAGGTAAGTATTTCCGGCAGTCGTGTGGGTTCGGCTGTGAGCCATTCTGAGCCCCGTAGTGGCGGGTAGAGACCGATTTTGCCCTTGCCGTCGCGGCCATGGCAGGCAGCGCACTTGGAGCGGTAGAGGGTGGCACCGGCTTGCTCGTGGTTGGTGGTTGCCAGCAGTGGGAGTTGCTGTTTGGTCAGCCAGTCGGTCAGCTCGCTCTGTGCCCCATGGCTGAGTATGGGGTGGCGGCGCTGCAGGGCTGCCAGCAGTGTGGGGCTGAGGGCGCTGCCCGGTTGTCGCCTGCGTAGGTCGGGGTGGAGCTGCTGCTGCCAGTTGTTGCCGTGGCACAGAGCGCAGCCTCGGGCGCGGGCACTGCGCTCGGATGGGGCGGAGGCACTTTCCGTCCACAGCCACAGGGCGACAGACAGCGCGACAACTGTGCATGAAAAGACGCAGAGCGACTGTTTGAGCACTCGGCTGACAGTCACTCTGCGCATGGAAGGAAGTAGAGACTGACCGGGGGTTATTCCACCAGTCCGCCTTCGAGGTCGAGCACTCGCTTAACCTTGGCGCCAAGCAGTTCAAGCTTGTCGTCGAGTAGTTCGTAGCCGCGGTCGATGTGGTAGAGACGGTGGATTTCGGTGGTGCCTTCTGCTGCAAGAGCTGCCAGCACCAGGGCTGCGCTGGCGCGCAGGTCGCTGGCCATGACCGGTGCCCCTGACAAGCCGTCCACCCCGGTGATGATGGCGGTGCCATTGTCTACCTTGATGTTGGCGCCCATGCGCTTAAGTTCGGAGCAGTGCATAAAGCGCTGGGGGAAGATGGTGTCTTTCACCACGCTGATGCCGGGGGTGAGGGCGAAGAGAGCCGTCATCTGAGCCTGCATGTCGGTGGGGTAACCGGGGTAGGGGTTGGTGAGAATCTTGCCGCTGCGGGGGTGCTCGCCGGGTTTCACGAAGACGGATGTGCCGTCTTCATTGTACTCAACCACGTGACCGCACTCAATGAGCAGGTCAGAAATGGATTTCATGTGCTCTCGGCATACTCGGTTGAGGGTTATGCCATCGCTCACGCCCATGGCGCCGGCTACCATGAATGTGCCGGCCTCGATACGGTCGGGGATAACGGCGTGTTCGCAGCCGTGCAGTTTCTCCACGCCGTGAATGGTGATGGTGCGGGAGCCGGCGCCCTCAATTCGAGCGCCCATCTTGTTGAGGAAGTTGGCGAGGTCTACTACCTCGGGTTCACGCGCGGCGGACTCAATCACGGTTGTACCGCGAGCAAGCACGGCGGCCATCATCAGGTTGTCCGTTCCCAATACGGTCGGACCACTGTCACCTCGCATGTCGATAGTGGTGCCGACAAGCCCGTTGGGCGCTTCGATAACCATGTTGCCGCCTTTCACGCGCACGCGAGCTCCCAGTGCCTGTATGGCGCGCAGGTGCAGGTCTACCGGGCGGTCACCAATCACACAACCACCGGGCAGGGGCAGGGTGCAGCGGTGCATGCGAGCCATCATCGGCCCCAGCAGGCAGATGGAGGCGCGCATCTTGCGCACCTGCTCGTATGAGGCGCTGGAGCTTATGCCATCAGGGGATTCAATACGAACTGTACCGCTGGAACGCTCGACGGAGGCTCCTAACTGGCTCAGAATCTGAATCATATAGTTCGTGTCAGATACGTCCGGTACGCGGGAGATGCGCACGGGCTCATCTGTGAGCAATGCTGCCGCCAGAATGGGCAGGGATGCATTCTTGGAGCCGCTGATGTTCACGGTTCCGCTGAGTCTGTAACCACCTTCGACGATGAGTTTGTCCATGGCTGTGATAAGATATGGCTTATAAGTTACGTGCATTCTACCATATCGGGTACGATTTGCAAGCTTTATGTGCCATATATTGCACCCTCAGAGGGAAATTTGTGCACAAAAAAGCTCCGAAGTGTGAACCTCGGAGCTTTTTAGTAGGGCTACAGGGACTCGAACCCCGAATAGCGGTGCCAGAAACCGATGTGTTGCCAATTACACCATAGCCCTGTGTGTTACTTGGAACGCCAAGATTCTACACCTTTTGGCGCCTCTTGTCAAGATTAAAACTGATTTTTTTTTATTTTTTCATAAAAAAGGCCGATTGCGCGAGGCAATCGGCACTGAAAACGGGAGGAACAGCTAAATCAGGCCTGCTGATTGTCAATCTGTACCAGGCGGATGGGGGTACGGGAGAGGAGCTCGCCGTCGAGAGTGACGTCTACGGAGTATACTCCATCCTTATCGAACTTCAGACCCTGGAAGTTCATGATGAGGTTACGGGTGAAGAAGGAAACGCCTTCGGGGAGAGCAACCTTGAGGTCACCAACGATGGGCATGCGCTCTTTGTCAAGGGGTTGGCCGTCTTCGTCGGCGATGGAGATGCCGAGCTTGTGGTCGCCGCAGTCCTCAGCCTCGAAGCACAGGCGCAGAGCCAGGGCGCATGCGGGGTGAACAACGGGGAACTGACGGGCGAAGAGAGTGTCGAAAGCGCCCTGGATGCAGAGCTTACCCTGATAGTCGGCGGCGTAGTCGCAAAGAACAGCAGTTTGGATGTCCATGATATGTGTATTAGATTGATGATGAGATTTTTGTGTCACAGGTACGCATCGGCGCGCGGTGTGAGATTAATGAGTTATATCAGAATGGGGGACGATTGCAAGCAGAAAGTGTGCATGCAGAGGTATGATGTCAGAGATTTATTTGAGCACTCTGCCGATATCTCGGTTAGCAGCTGCGGCGATTGGTATGGCAGAGACTAGTATACAGCCCAGAAGGGTGTAACATATCAGCTCAATTTCGGGGCGGATTTCCGGCAGTGTGAGGGTGTAGTTCCCCAGTTTCAGTATTTCTCTCACGATGATTTTCTGGAAATACATGAAGCAGGCCAGGGCTGCGGCAAAAGTGGAGCCGACGATGAAGATGTTTTCTGCGATGAAAGCGCCCACCAGCAATGTGGGGCGTATGCCGAAACTCTTCATGAGAGTGTAGATGTACTCATTTTGTCGGTATTCCATGCCGGCCAGAGCGGTGAGCAATATACCCACAATGGCACTGATGCCCACGCAGAAGGCGATACGGCACTGGGTTTGTTTACTGAGCACCACATCCATTTCGCCCAGCAGGCGGGAGGCCGACATGATAGTACCGTGACGGCTGTCGAGCTTCATGAAATTATGCAGGTAACGTTCGACACGCAGAATGTCTTCGGAACTGTTGATTTCACGGATTCGGATGGTGAGGCTCTGCATGGCGTGGTCGGTAGAGAGCTGCCCGGGCAGGTACTCTGGCTGCAGGATGAGCCCAGCCGTGCCGATGGTGCGCATGAGTGGGTGGTCATCTGGCAGGTGGCGCACGAAAACATCTGTTCGAGTGCGACCGATTTTCACGCTGTTGGGGCCGGTGGGTATTCCGCTTGCCGGGGTGGCCAGTACGGTGGGGGTGCCGTTCGGAGCCATGAGTTGCATGAATTGGGCGGTACGGCAGAAGTCGTAGGTGTAGACATTAACTGCTTTGTTATCTTCTGTCGAACCACTTGTGAGTACGGTGAGGGCGTATGAGTCCGCACCGAGCAGGTCGCTGATTTCTTTCTGCGTGGGCAGGGCTGAGGGAATTTCCCCTTGCGGTGTGAGTGTGGCAAACACCAAATCCCCCCCTTGCCGTACGATTTTATCTTTTACCAGTTTGGTGGAGATGACATAACTCCCCAGTGCGCAGAGGGCGCTGAGACTCAGAAAAAAAACGACCAGCACACGAGCCAGGGGGCTCGAAATGCGGGTGAACCAGCGGTGAACCGTATCTTTAGCAAGATACAGGAGTGTCAAAATCAATGATTTCATCGGCTAGTTCCAGTAATCGGCTGTCGTGTGTGCTGATGATGCAGATGCGCTGCGCTGCATCTTTCAGCACAAGATTCTTGATGATATTGGTATTGCTGTCATCCAGACCGGATGTCGGCTCGTCGAGCAGAACCGTCGGGGCATCTTTCATGAGTGTGCGCGCAAGGGCGGCGCGCTGTGCCTGCCCGCCTGAGAGCTTGTCGGCGCGGCGGTGCCGCAGTTCGGTAAGGCCGAGGTCGCGTATGAGTTCCTCTGCCCTGGGTTTCCATTTTTTACCGGGTAGCACGGCCATTTCTGCGGCCAGTCGCAGGTTGCGCTCCACGCTCATGAGGGGTAGCAGGTTGATACCCTGGAACATGTAGGCGACATCTTGCCGGTGATAGCGCCGACTGGTGACTTTGTGCCCAGTCGGAGTGATGATACGCCCCTTGTTAACCTTCAGGTAGCCGGCAAGCAACTTGAGCAGGGTGGTTTTGCCTGAACCTGAGTACCCTTTCAGTACGGTTATGCCGGGCCGGAAAATATAGCTGAAGTCTTTGATGACAGGTGCTTTGCGCGTGTAGCCGTAGGTGATGTTTTCGCAGACGAGTTCCATGGGGCGAAAGGGGGCTGGCTTACTTGCGGGGCACGAGTACGAGCTCGCGCTGTCCGATAAGCAGGATGCCGTAGCCGGGGTGGGTGATGTTGATGAGCTCTTCCCAGTTTTCGGCGGTGGCGGCCTCGGGTCTGGCTACAAGTTCGGCTTTGGAGATGTGGATGACGTCATCACCGGCTTCGTAGGTAAGTATCGCGTTGGTATTGCTGCCGAGCATGTTGTAGGCAGTTTCGTGCATTTCTGCCGGTATTTTGAAGAAATAGACAAGCATGTCGCCGCCGTTGACGGAGCGCTCTACGCGGCGGTGAGAATAGGTGCCGTGCATTTTTTCGCCGCCGGGCAGGCTGACGGTGGTTGCGAAGTTTTGTTCGCTGAGCAGGGAGAGGTCGCTGTTGCCGACGTTGACGGTGATGTAGAATGCTGAGTCGTCACATACTGTGGCGAATACGCGCATGGTTTCGGCGTACTCCAGCGGTTTTGTACGGTCTTCGGGCAGGGTGATGTTGTATTGCAGCCTGCCGTCGAAGGGCATGCGCAGGGTGAGCAGGTCGTGTTTGCGAGAGAATTCCTGGCGTTTGCGGCGCTCCATGGTTTCCAGTTCGCGTTCGAGTAGGGCGATACGGTCGTCTATGTCTTGCAGGGTAGCGCTTGTGGGGGGCTCTTCTCCCTTGAAGTCGGTATTGTATCGCCGTTCCCTCGGGCTGAGCGAGGTGTAGAAGCTGACCTTGCGGCGCTGGGTGCGCAGCTTCTGCACCTCGTCTTTTTTGTTGATTCGTTCGCGAGCGATTTGCAGCTCCATGTCTTCGCGTTCCGTGGCGGTGCGTTCTTTGTTGAGTATGGCGACAACGGTACCGGCCTTCAGACGGTTGGTGGCGTCTGCAAGGTCAGTGATGATGCCGCGCTCCGGCAACGTGAGCATGGCCACACGTTCCGGTACGATTTTGGCACTGAATTTACCGACAACTACGGGGTCTGCCAGTAGCGGCAGTGCGGCACCCAGAAATAGCACCGGAGCTGCAAGGGGATGATGCATATTGACTGCGGGTTGTGCTTACATGGGGAACCCCAGGCCGCCGGTTACCTTGCGCATTTCGGCATCTGCCATTTGCCTGGCTCCTTCCAGGGCGCCCTGTACGGCTTTGAGCACAAGTGAGGTGAGGAATTCGGCGTCATCCGGGTCGACTACAGCGGGGTCGATGCTGAGGTCGGTAATCATGCCGCTGCCGTTGGCTGTGGCTTTGATTTTGCCGCCGGCGGTTTCAGCGGTGTATGTTTGTTCAGCCAGGCGGGCCTGGGCGTTGGCCATGTTGGCCTGCATGGCCTGGGCCTGTTTCATGAGTTTCTGCAGGTTCATATATGCGTGGTGTTATTGTTTGATGAGTGTTGCGTGGAATACTTCGAGGGCCTGCTCGATGAGCGGATCGTGATAAAACTCCTCATCGCTGGGTTTCAGGCTGGCCGGTGCGGCGGTTTCCTGCTGTTGCTGCTGCGGTGCCGGTGCGGCGGGTTTTGGCTGTTTAGGAGCCGGCTTGGGAGCAGGGGCCAGTTCTTCGAAATTTGGTGGCGGGAGAATTTCTACTGCTTGTGGCGGGGGGACACTGCTGTCGCTTACGATGCGCAGGCGAATGCTGTGGCCGCAGATTGCCTGAGCAGCATTGTTAATGAGCTCGGAGAGGGTGTCGCTCAGCAGAGCGTCTCGGGTGTCCATGTCGTCGGGGTGAATGGCGATGGTGGCCAGCCCCTCGTCGTCGCTGATAAAGATGTTGTGCCCGATATCGGCGCCGGCGATGGGTGCCTTGGCTCGCACGGCGTTGAGCACACCTTCCCAGTCAGCCGGAGTGAGCGGGCGAACTGTCGGCTCTGTGTCATCCCTGGCAGGAACCTCGTTAAAGAGAGGTGGCGCATCATCTATGGGTTCCAGCCCGGCGGGCATGGTAACGGTCTGTTCCCGGGGTGCCGTGGGGG
>JAZNVF010000009.1:0-6448 GCA_045592685.1 Akkermansia sp.
GGTCACTCCCTCCGCCCCGGCAGAGGTGACGATGAGTGAAGCAGAGGTTCCCGCCGTGGGTACCATTGCTGTGAAGGATTTAGTGGGAAAGAAGCTAGGCGTACCCCAGGGCACCGTGCAGGATATTTACCTGATGGAGACTTACCCGCAGCTGGAGCTGCAGCGCCACAATTTCGAGGCCGACATGATGCTGGCCCTCGAAAAGGGAATCTGCGATGCCGCCATCATGGACGACGTCATCTGCTACGCCCTCGCCCGCAAGAAACCCAACATTCTGCTTTTCGAAGACCCCTCCCTGCCCAAAAACTTCATGGGCATGGCCTTCAACCACACGGATAAAGGCAAGGAACTGTGCCGCCAGTTCAATGAATTCCTCTCCGGTCTGCGCGAGAGCGGCGAGCTGGAGAAAATCTGCAACAACTGGATTGTGAACACCGAGACGGCCCAGATGCCCAAGCTCGACATCCCCACCGAGGGGGAACCCATTATCGTGGGCATGGAGCCCTGCACCGAGCCTATCGTCTTCATGCGCGGCGAGGAAATCGTGGGCATGGATGCCGAGCTCATCTACCGCTTTGCTGCCCACATCGGCCGACCGGTTGAGATTAAGAACATCGACTACTACGGCCTGCTGACCGCCGTGGCCGCCGGGCAGGTCGACATCGCCTCCTCCGGGTTCCTCATCACCGCCGAGCGCGGTGAGAGCGTGCTCTTCTCCGACCCGTACTACACGAGCCGCTCCATCATCGCCACCCGCTGCGAGGGCAGCTCCCCGCAGGCGGCAGAAACCGCCGCAACCGATATCCCTGAGCTGGGCACCATTGCGGTGAAGAATTTAGTGGGTAAAAAACTGGGCGTACCCCAGGGCACCGTGCAAGATATTTACCTGATGGAGACTTACCCGCAGCTCGAACTGCAGCGCCACAATTTCGAGGCCGACATGATGCTGGCCCTCGAAAAGGGAATCTGCGATGCCGCCATCATGGACGACGTCATCTGCTACGCCCTCGCCCGCAAGAAACCCAACATTCTGCTTTTTGAAGACCCCTCCCTGCCCAAGAACTTCATGGGCATGGCCTTCAACCACACGGATAAAGGCAAAAAACTGTGCCGCCAGTTCAATGAATTCCTCTCCGGCTTGCGCGAGAGCGGCGAGCTGGAGAAAATCTGCAACAACTGGATTCGCAATACCGAAACCGCGCAGATGCCCAAGCTCGACATCCCCACCGAGGGGGAGCCCATCATCGTGGGTATGGAGCCCTGCACCGAGCCTATCGTCTTCATGCGCGGCGAGGAAATCGTGGGCATGGACGCCGAGCTTATCTACCGCTTTGCCGCCCACATCGGCCGACCGGTCGAGATTAAGAACATCGACTACTACGGCTTGCTGACTGCCGTGGCGGCCGGGCAGGTGGACATTGCCTCCTCGGGCTTCCTCATCACAGCGGAGCGCGGTGAGAGCGTGCTCTTCTCCGACCCGTATTACACGAGCATCTCCGTCATTGCCACACGCAAAGATGTCAACCTGACGGGGGAGCCCTCCGCCGTCACGAAAGCGGCGCAAGGCATCATCGGCAGTATCACTGACAGCTTCTACCGCAACATCATCGCCGAGAAGCGCTACATGCTGATATGGGACGGTCTGAAGGCGACCTTCGCCATTGCTTTCTTCTCCACCCTGTTCGGTACAGTAGTAGGGGCAGCGGTATGCTACCTGCGCATGAGCCGCAGCAAGTTCTGGCAGTGGGTAGCCCGCGTGTACATTGATATCATGCGCGGCACACCCATTCTCATTTTGCTCATGCTGATGTACTACGTGGCCTTTGCCGGCACGCAGGTGGAGGCGCTCTACGTTGC
This sequence comes from Akkermansia sp., assembly GCA_045592685.1. Lineage (GTDB taxonomy): Bacteria > Verrucomicrobiota > Verrucomicrobiia > Verrucomicrobiales > Akkermansiaceae > Akkermansia. Next base: position 1,858 of record JAZNVF010000009.1, read on the forward strand.
CATCATCACCTTCAGCCTGAACTTCGGCGCTTATGTGAGTGAGATGTTCCGCAGCGCCATCACCAGCATCGACCGAGGGCAGAGCGAAGCCGGCATTGCCATGGGCTTCTCCCCCTTCCACTCGTTCTACTATATCGTTCTGCCGCAGGCCATCAAGCGCGTGCTGCCGGTGTACAAAGGTGAGGTGATATCGCTCATCAAGAACACCTCCGTAGTGGGCTACATCGCCATCGCAGACCTCACGAAGATGACCGACATCATCCGCGCGCGCACCTTCGACCCCTTCTTCCCGCTGCTCATGGTAGCCATCCTCTACTTCCTGATAGCCTGGCTGTTCACCTTCGTGCTCGACCGCGCCAGCCGCAACATCCGCTAACCCCTCACCGCAACCACAGCCATGATTCAGATTCGCAACCTCAAGAAGACCTTCGGCAACCTGACCGTGCTGCACGATGTCAACATCGACATCAAACGCGGTGAAGTCATCTCCGTCATCGGGCCGTCCGGCACCGGCAAGAGCACCTTTCTGCGCTGCCTGAACCTGCTCGAAGAACCCACCAGCGGCAGTATCGTTGTCGACGGCGAAGAATTGCTCTCCGACAAAAAGGTGGACGCCCCCAAACTTCGCCGCAAGATGGGCATGGTGTTCCAGTCCTTCAACCTGTTCGATCACCTCAGCGTGCTCGAAAACGTGTGCATCGGTCCCATCAAACTGCTGGGGAAGAGCAAGATGGAAGCCGCTCAGCGCGGGCTCAAGCTCCTGAAAATGGTCGGCATGAAAGAGAAAGCCCGCTCCATGCCCTCCGAACTTTCCGGCGGTCAGAAACAGCGCGCCGCCATCGCACGCTGCCTGTCGATGAACCCCGAAATCATCCTCTTCGACGAACCCACCTCCGCACTTGACCCCACCATGGTCAGCGAAGTGCTCTCCGTTATCCGAGCCCTGGCCAAGCAGGGCATGACCATGGTCATCGTCACCCACGAGATGTCATTCGCCCGCAACGTCAGCACCCGCGTGCTCTATATGGACCAGGGCGTCATCTACGAACAGGGAACTCCTGAAGAAATTTTCGACAACCCGCAGCGCGAGCGCACCCGCGTGTTCGTCAATCGAATCCGCGATTTCCACTATGTCGTGCAGAGCGAGGACTTCGACATCTACGCGCTCGAAGCCGAGTTCCAGCAGTTCTGCAACAAATACTTCCTCGCCGAGCAAACCGTGCAGCACGCCATCACCCTGGCAGAGGAAATGCTGCGCCACATCCCTCTCGGCCAGGGCGACGTGCACCTCTACTACCGCTACTCCGAGAAAAACGGCACCCTCGACATGGAAATTCTCATGCCCACCGCCGTCGGCCCGGTACTCGAAGATATGCCCGCCGCCGTCAAGGCCAAGATTTACTCCTTCTGCACCAGTGTGGAGGAATATGAGGACGTGGACGTGCGCGATGGCGTGCATATCAACCGCATTTGCCTGGAACTCCACAGCCCGCAGCTACAGTGATTCCACTGTCGCCGGCAGACGGACGATAGACAGCGAGCAATCAACGACTTGCGCCGCCGGTACTACAGCGGCAATGAAAATAGCGCAGGCGACCCGAAGGTCGCCTGCGCGTGTTTATGGCAGTCACATCAATTCTGCGAATTCGGTTTACAGCAATGATGGTGGTGGTGCATCTTTCGCAGCTCCAGCAGGCACAGCATGGCCATGCCGGCGGTGAGTCCCATGAGCATCACGCCGTTGGCAATACTCATGACCATCTTACAACATCTGCGGTGGTGGTCATCTGCCAGCCAGTTCCGCACTTCCTGCTCTTTTTGCTCAATCTTTTCGAGGTCCATGCAACTGTGACACCACCACCCGCCCACAGGCTCAAAAACTTTTATGCTTGAATCATGAGCTGAATATGGTTAAATATCACCATGACAGATACCCCGAAACCTTGCCGCCATTGGTGGCGAATCGCAACCCGAATTATGGGCAGCACCTTCACCCTGCTCCTGCTCTCTCTCGCCGGGGGTGCCTGTTGGCTGTGGGGGTGGCAATGGGGTAGCCCGGACTTCCACGAGAGCTGGAGCTCCGGGGAACATGCCGCGCTCTCCGAATTCGATACCTACCTCTGCCGTGATTTCTCCACTGATAACGATCTTGCAGACGCCATCAGGGAGCAGGATTTAGAAGGGTGGCCATCGTCCCTCGCCACGGCCTATGTTACCAAGCTGTATTGCGCCCCTGTCAGGGCACAGCTGCACAGCATCGCCGAGAGCGGCAGGGCGGACATCCCCGGAGCCCCCACTGCCATGGGGTTCGATATTACCCCGGCCATTTTCGCTGCGCAAATGGGGCAATTCGAGGTACTGCAAGCGCTCATCGCTCACGGAGCCGACCCGAATGCCGGCGCCAATGTCGGCGATGAGGAGGAGTTCGGCGGGGGAGACACCCCCATGTCGCCCCTGCTCTGCGGCTATAGGGACAAGCGCATTCCCTGGGTCGAGCGTCAGAAAGTTGCGGAGTTTCTGCTGGCACATGGTGCCGATTTGAACCGCCACGGCCACGTCATCGGCATGAGCTGCACGGTAGCACATGTGCGCGGCGAAAGTGAGCCGTGGATATGGGCGGTAACGAACGGAAAGAAGGTATCCGGGGCCGAGCTCATCAATGTACTCACCATGGGCGAGCTGAGCCTGCCCATGATAGAAGCCATGCTGAACAGCTCACCGGGTGCGGTCAATGACAACAGCCAGGCCGTAACCCCTCTGCAGGCTCTGGCTGCGAAAATACGCGATGCCGAGGCAGAAGAACTGCCCATGCTGGAGCAGGTGCTCGACCTGCTGCTGGCACATGGTGCCAACCCCACCCTGCGCCCCGAGCCGAAAGAGGAACACATGCACCCCGAGCACAGGCTGCCGCTTGATATCCTGCTCAGCAAAAATGACTTCGCTACCTGCGGTATGGACGGCAGTGGCTGCGAGGGCGAGGGGGATTCCGCTCTGACTATCTGGCAGCGTATGTGCGAAAAACTACAGAAATAAATCGAGATGAATACAACCAACACGCCTACATCAAGCCGCCGTTGGTGGCGAATCGCCGCCTGGGTTATGGGCAGCACCTTCACCCTGCTCCTGCTCACGCTCGCCGGGGCAGCCTGCTGGCTGTGGAGCTGGCAATGGCACAGCGGGCTGAGCTTCCACGAGAGCTGGACAGCTGAGGAGCGCGCTGCTCTCACTCAATTCGAGCGCTACCTGCACACGCAGCTGGCCGAAGATATGGGGCTCATCTACGACGCTGCGAAACTGACTCTCGATAAGTCAGCAGTGGCAGCAGAAGACGCCCTCGATGAATCGGAGGAGGACGAAGAAGAGGTAGCCGAAGATGAGGAGGATGAGGATTGGGACACCGAAAGTCCCGAGCCCTCGGGCATCTGCACGCGCCTGACGGCCGCCGTGCTGATGAAGCTGCAGATTGCCCCGGTAGATACCGCACTGCACGAAGTTGCCGCCAGCGGCAAGGGCGACCCGGCCAAACAGGTCTCCACCCCGGCCGGGGAACATGTAACCCCTGCTCTGCTGGCCGCGCAGATTGGCGATTTGGCCGCGCTGAAAGCCCTCATCGCCCACGGAGCCGACCCGAATGTCATCATGACCCACAACGGACAGGAAATGGAAACCATACTCGCCCCGCTGCTCAACGGCATGTTCATCAACAACCGAACCCTTCCCTGGGAACAGTGCCGCGAGGCGCTCGATTTCCTGCACAGACATGGGGCCGACCTCAACCGCAGCAAAAAAATTGTGCCCCTCTCCCTGCGCATAGTGCTGATGGCCAGTGGGGAACCACAGGCCTGGCTCTGGGCGCTCGACCACGGTAAAACGGTGAGTGCCGATGAGTTCGGTGACATGCTCGAAGAACCCGCCGCCATGCCGCTGGTGGAGCGAGTGCTGGCGGAAAAACTCGTTGATGTCAATGACACCAGCGGCGAGCAGACACCGCTGCAAGCCCTGGCCAATATCATGAGCTATGTCGATATCGAAACGCTCGACTTCGGGCGCTACGCAGAACGGCTCGACCTCTTGCTGGCTGCCGGGGCTGATCCCAACCTCACCACGCAGGCCACCCGGCGAAAACCGCTCGACATGCTCAAGAGCCGCACGAACTTCGAGCGCTCCGACGGTATGCCCGAGAACTCCTGCTGTATCGAAGGCCCCGACATCCGCACCCGCTGGCAGATGATATGCGATAAACTCCGCGCTGCCGGTGCTACTTCCGCCCCTCACCCCTCCACTCAAACAGTAGGAGCGGACGATGATGATGAAGCGCTTTACGACAACGATACAGAAACGGAAGAAGAGATAGACGACTAAAAAGAAGCCCCCGGGGGGGAGGGGTAATCGTGCACGATATTGCTCTCATCAGCATTTTTTGAATATCGGGTTCAGACCTGCCGACATCAAATCGTGTAGGGGGCTTTCGCCCCCTCACACACCACCGTACGTGCCTTTTATGGCATACGGCGGTTTCCTAACCTTTACAGACTACGCTCTGCAATGAGACTAACCCCTGTTTCCTGAACCACTCCTTTCCCATGGCTCG
>JAZNVF010000010.1:0-4190 GCA_045592685.1 Akkermansia sp.
CGAGCCATGGGAAAGGAGTGGTTCAGGAAACAGGGGTTAGTCTCATTGCAGAGCGTAGTCTGTAAAGGTTAGGAAACCGCCGTATGCCATAAAAGGCACGTACGGTGGTGTGTGAGGGGGCGAAAGCCCCCTACACGATTGTATAGCCCCATATTGACGCAGGCGTCAACATGTGGCATACTGTCTATGTGAGCAAACTCGCCTTCACATTCAAGCTAGCGCAACGCCTGCTTTTCCCGCATAGGGGAGCCCAGCGGGTGGTGGCGGGTGTTTGCACGCTGGGCATAGCACTCGGGCTGATGCTCCAGATTGTGGTACGTGGAGTGATGGACGGCATGATACTCGAAATCGAACGAGGCATGCAGGTCATTCTGCCCGATTTGGTCGTAGAGAATCCACCACCGGTAACCGCCGAGCTCCGTGCTATACCGGGGATTCTCAAAATAACAAGAAGCCAAATAGGGGTAGCCAGCTCGCCGCATGGGATTTGCCAATTCAGCAGTTGGCCGGAGCGGGAAATGCCCGAGGAATTCATGGTGGAAGGAGACGCCGTCCTCACAACAGAGTGCTGCCTTATTTCCCGGAGCTTTGCCGAAAAAAGCGGACTTACTCCGGGTGATAATCTGGTAATGCACATGGCCGATAGCGTGCGTAGCCTGCGCATTGGCGGCATATACCGAGTCCCCGGGCGCATGCTATCCCCCGATGCTCTGCTGCATCCCGACAGTTCGGGAGGCGCCGCGGCTTTATCCCTGCATCTGGATGCGGATGCCAATACAGAACACATTATCCAGAGTATTCTTAAACTATCGCCGGAATCCCGGGTTCACCCCACTCAGTCGAACACGCAAGCCTGGCAAAGTATTATATGCAGAGCCAAGCAGACCATGGGGTTCATCCTTTATTTCTGCACCCTATTATCAGCCTTTGCCTGTGGGGCGCTGTTCTGGGTGATTGGGCTGCAACATCAAAAGCAATTCTCTGTGCTGTTTGCCCTCGGCATGACGCCGGGGCGCATACGCGGCATGATTCTCACCATGGCCGGTATGATTGGCACAGCCGGAGTGACTATCGGCATTCCCCTCGCCGTGCTCGCCATCTGCCAACGAGAAGCCATCCGGCAAGCGCTTTCCGCCATCGGTATCGATGCCTTCCCCACCGATGTTCTTGATATGGCGCTCCCGGCACACGCGCCCTTGCCACTCTACATCACCCACAGCCTCATCAGCCTCGCTTTCATCTTTATCGCCGCGCTACCCACACTCCTGTCGCTCCCGCGCCTGGCCAGACAAATGCCAAGAAGTTGAGAAGAAAATGAGAATTTAGCGGGCAAAGCCCGCGGAAGTCTTCACTACCGCCGAACGGCGGTAATTTAACCAGCCTGCAAGGCTGATTTCGCCTTGCCGACCGGCAAGATTTAACCCGAGCGGCTAGCGCGAGGATTTCACTTGCACCTTTAAGGCGCAACAGCTCTACAAATTCCCATTTATCCTCCTCCCTATACAATTTCGGCTTGCTTTCAGAATAGGGGCAGGTGTATACTGAGAAACGATGAAAACCTCCACACTACTCGAATTCTCCCTATTTGGCCTCACGACTGTATTGTTTCGCCGCAAGAAGCCCATTCTGGGCACCATCATTGTAACAGATAGGTGTAACTTGCACTGCAAGCATTGCTCTGTGAATAATCTGACGGCCATAATTCACCCCTACAATCAGGTGAAGTCGGAAATGGAGCAACTTTATGCCATGGGTGTCCGCATCCTGTTCTTCTGCGGCGGCGAAACCTTCCTGTGGAAAGACAGCGGACGAACGCTGCGAGACCTGGTAAAGGAGGCTAAAGAAATGGGGTTCCGCATTGTCAACATCGTGACAAACGGCACACAGGGGTTGGACTTGCCGGAGGCTGATTTGATACTTCTGAGTTTGGATGGCGATAAGGAGCACCACAATATCATACGCGGCAATACGTACGACCTTATCATGCGCAACATCGAGCAGGCGACCGCCGATAACATCTGCCTGTACATGGCCGTAAACCAAATCAACAAAGGGTGCATCCGTGCCGTATGCGATGTGGCAAAAAATCAGCCGAAGGTGCGCGCAGTTTCCTTCAATTTCCATACTCCCTACCCCGACACCCGTGACCTGGTACTTACCCGCGAAGACAAGGTGGCATGCTGCGCCGAAATCGAGCAATTGATGGATGAAGGATACCCGATATTCAACCTGCGCAGCGCCTTCCCCTACGTGATTGATAACAACTTCCCCACGCCCTGTTACCAATGCGTTGTGATGGAAAACGGGCAGCTCTCCACCTGCGGACGCTGTATCCATGTACCCGGCCTGTGCGATGAATGCGGGTATTTCTTTGCCGCGGAATATGCACTCGTATTCCGTGGCAATCTCCGTGTGATTTTTGAAATGCTGCGCACCTACACCCGCTACGTTTAATCATGAAACTGCTGACGACAGCTGCGCGTACCTGGCTCACCCACACACCGGCGCCCTATCGTTTCACGGCGGAGAATGACAGCCTGTTGCGCTACGACGATTGCCCCGGCCTGGGGCTGTACGTGCACATTCCCTTTTGCCGGAGTATCTGCAATTTCTGCCCCTACTGCAAGGAACGCTACACGCCTGAAGCAGCTCAGGCATATACCGCCGCCCTCTTGCAGGAAATCCACATGGTCGGGCGTATGCAAAGCGGCCGCACACGGGTGGGTAGCCTCTATTTCGGTGGCGGCACACCGGCCTTGCTGGCGCCCCAACTCCGCGACATCATTGCCACGCTACAGGAGTATTATGAAATCACCGATGGCATTGGCGCCGAACTGCACCCGGCCGATGTGAACGAAAAAACACTCACACAGCTGAAGGCTGCCGGTGTGACACGCATCAGCATTGGCATTCAGAGCTTTTTGCCGGAGTTCGCCCACTGCCTGGGTAGACCGGCACCGCAACCGGAGAAACTGGCGGCGGCTCTGGCGAGCGTGCCATTCGAGACGGTCAGCATGGACTTCATCTTTGCCCTGCCTGGCCAGAAAATAGAGCACATACGGCAGGACTTGGACACAGCTTTCGCGCATGGTGCCAACCACGTGGCCGTGTACCCCTTCATCGATTTTTCCTTCACGGGCAGCCCGGTACACGCCATGCCCGGCCGCGAAAAACACCAGCTGCTGGATAATCTGACCGAGTATTGCAAAACTCGCGGCCTGGTGCGTGATTCCATCTGGACCTTTGCCTTGCCGGGGAATCACCGCTACTCCAGCATGACCCGCGATACCTTCCTCGGCTTCGGCTGTTCCGCTACCACTCTGCTGCGCGACTCCTTCAAAATCAATACATTCTCCGTACCGGCCTATATCGAACGCATCCGCAACGGCCAGCTACCGACCGCGCTCACCACGCGCTTCACTCGTCGCCAACGCATGGTTTATTACCTCTTCTGGCGCGCATACAGCACCTTTGTATCGAAATCGGATTTCAAAGATTTCTTCGGCACGAAACTCGACACCGAATTCAGAACCGCCTTCTGCCTCGCCCGCCTGCTGGGCTACATACAGCATGAAGATGATGGCTACCGCCTTACACCGCGGGGGGCATACTATTTCCATTATTTCGAAAACTTCTATACCCTCGCCTACATCGACAAAATGTGGGGCATCATGCGCCACTCCGCATTCCCAGAAAGCATTGAGCTTTAACACAAAAAGCGGTAAAATTGTGCTTTTTATTCTTTGCAGCAGGTAAAAATGCGCGTATTATGTACGGCATGACGAATCTGGAACTAAGCCCTTGGCTATGCTGCCACCCGAATTTAGGACACAGAGCTAATTCAGCTTAGCTTGCGCAAAAGTCTGGATGAGTGTAAAATAACCTCAAAAAACACAACACACTCATCAACATGACCAAAATTCACAAGAGAGGGCGCTATAGTGCTGCCCTGAAAGAGAAAGTATCACTCGAAGCCCTGAAAGGGGAAAAGACGCTCCAGCAAATAGCGTCCGAGAACAACATCAGTCCCGAGCTGGTGCGCCAATGGAAGAAACAAGCACAGGGGGGGGTATCTCAAATCTTCAAGCGTAGCAAAAGCCGCGAAAAAGCCTTGGAGGAACAAAATGAGCTACTCAAGAGCCTGTTATGTAAACGAGAACTGGAACTGGAGTGGCTCACAAAAAAATCCA
>JAZNVF010000011.1:0-29525 GCA_045592685.1 Akkermansia sp.
GTCGGGATTTCCCCTCGAACTTCCTTTCCCACGGTTTGTTACCTCCCCGCAGTTGTTCTTCAGGTCTGGGATTCCGCATCATCGCGGCTCCGCGCGGACTTTCACCGCAGTGCGCATATCGCGTCGGTCGTACCAAAAAAGCACCCGAGGTGTATCAGCCTCGGGTGCTTGTCTATATGTTGTGTAGAGGGTTATTTGTTATTGGAGGTGGTGTCCTTGTCAATTTCGTCATCTTCATCGTCATAGACCTCGATAGCGCGGCGCATGCGGCGGGTGAGGAAGGGGCGGACGATGAGACCGTAACCCAGGTAGCACAGGAAGATGATGGCCGGTGCAATCCAGGGGAAGCAGACGAAGGCGCAGATGGCAGCAGCCACCAGCAGGATAGCGGTGATGGTGCCGCGCTTCTCGAAGTTCACATGCTTGAAGCTGGGGTAGATGACGCGGCTCATCATGAGCAGCGATACCACGGCCATGGTGCCACCCATGGCATACTGCCAGGCAGACTCAATGAGCAGGTTGCGGTTGCTGGTAACATCGATAACCAGGTACATGGTGCTCACCACGGCACCGGCAGCCATGGGGACGGGAAGCCCCACGAAATCCATGCTCTGGTTGGGTTTCTTAGGCGCAGCTGCCATGCAGTTGAAGCGTGCCAGGCGCAGAGAGGCGCACAGCAGGTAAAGCACGGCTATGCCCATGCCGAAGGCGTCCGGCAGGTCAAAGAGCACGGCGCGAGCCAGCAGCATGGCGGGTGCCACGCCGAAGGAAATCACGTCGGCTATCGAGTCGAATTCGCGGCCGAAGGGGCCATCTGCCTTGCACATGCGAGCCACGCGGCCATCGAGCAGATCGAATATGCAGGCGGCAAAAATGAGGTAGGTTGCCTGCTGGTAGTAGTCGAACGCCTCGGGTGAGCCGTCCTGAAATTTCATACCCTTGAAGATGGTGAGGATGGCGAAGAAGCCGCAGAGCAGGTTGCCTGCCGTGAGCATGTTGGGCAGGATGGGGATTTTCGGTTCATCCGGGTAAACCGGGGGTTGTGGTAATTTCTGTGCCATGGTCGTGAGTTGTGGTTGTTTGGTTAAGAGAGAGTTTCCGTGGCTTTGGCAAGCAGGTCGGCCTTGCCGGCCAGGTCTTTACCCGAGCCGCGGGCCATGTCGGCCTTGCCGCCGCCCTTGCCGCCCACGATGGGGGCGAGTGTGCGGATGAGGTCGCCGGCCTTCAGCCCGGCTGCCTGAGCGGTGCTGCCGCAATAGGCACCCAGGGAGAGGGTGTTGCCGTCATCGGCAACCAGGAAGGCCGCGCCCTCGTAGTGGCGCTTGCGCAGGCCGTTGAAGAGCTCGGTGAGCAGGTCGTTGCCGCCCTCGGCTGTGATGACGACGTTGCCGCCCGTGAGCTGCTCGGCCAGCAGGGCATCCGCCTGACCGGCGGCAGCGGCAGAGAGAGCCTTCTTCAGGCTCTTGTCGGCCTCGAGTGCGGCCTCTTTGAGCTTGTCGCAGTAGGCATTGTACTCATCGAGCAGGGCGTTCACCACGCGGATATCGTGCGACTGCACAGCTTTTTCGCCGGGGTGGCTGTCGCTGGTGGGCACGGGGATGGTGGGTTTGCCGAGTTTGGCGAGCTTGCTGTTGGCGAGGCTGAGTTTTTCGAGGCTGTCTTTGCACTCGGGCAGGCGAGCTTTCACCATGTCCTTCACGATGTCCAGACCGGCAGCACCGGCAGCGGCCTCGATTCGGCGCACGCCGCTGGCGATAGCACCTTCGCTCTTGATTTTGAAGAAGCCGATTTTGCCGGTGGCCGGGGCGTGAGTACCGCCGCAGAGCTCCATGGAAACACCGTTGAAGTTACCGGCCTCGCCGCCGACCTGTACCAGGCGCACGACGTCACCGTATTTGTCGCCGAAGAATTGGCAGACTTCGGGGTGCTTGCGGATTTCGGTCATGGGGTACTCGCGGCAGCAGATGGCGAGGTCCTCCTGCACCCACTGGTTGACGAGTTCTTCGACGCGGCGCAGGTCTTCCTTTGAAATGGCGCCGCTGTTGACGTCGAAACGCAGGCGGTCGGCGTCCACCAGTGAGCCCTGCTGGGCGATGTCGTCACTCACGAGGGTGCGCAGAGCCTTGTGCAGCAGGTGGGTGGCGCTGTGGTGCCCCTCGATGGCGCGGCGGCGCTCAGGGTCGATGCTCAGTACCACACTTTCACCCACGGCAGGGCGCACACCGTCTGCCACGGAGATGAGGTGGGCGCGGGCCTGGCCGATTTGCTGCACTCCCAGTACGGTGGCGCTGTCGCCGCCGAGCTGCAGGGTGCCGCCGTCGCTGACCTGACCACCCATTTCGGCGTAGAAGGGGGTTTTGTCGGTGATGATGAAGAGCATGCCGTCGGCCTCGTGCACCTCGGTGACGGTGGCGGGGGTGCTGTCCTGCGTGTAGCCGGTGAATTCGGTTACGGCGTCGGTCTTCAGCTCGAGAGCGCGCACGATTTGCTTTTTCTGTGCGGCTTTGGCGCGCTGGCGCTGTTCTTCCATCAGGGTTTCGAAGCGGGCGGTGTCGACCGTCAGGCCGCGTTCGCGGGCCATGAGTTCGGTGAGGTCGATGGGGAAGCCGTAGGTGTCGTAGAGCTTGAAGGCGAAGTCACCGCTCACGGTACCGGTGGCGGTTACCTCTTTGTCGAAGAGTTCCAGACCGCGGTCGAGGGTTTCGTTGAAGCTGGTTTCCTCTCGCAGCAGCACCTCTTTGATGGTGGCGGCTCGGCCCACCAACTCGGGGAACACGCGACCCATTTCGGCTGCCAGGGTGTCCACCAGCTCGCTGAGGAAGGGTTTTTCCAGGCCCAGGGTGCGCCCGTAGCGCACGGCACGGCGCAGAATGCGGCGCAGCACATAGTTGCGGCCGTTGTTGCCGGGCAATATACCGTCGGCAATCGAGAAGCTCAGTGTGCGGATGTGGTCGGCTATCACACGGAAGGCGATGCTTTCTTTCAGCGTGGCTGCGTTCTCTGCCGTGGCATCCTGCGGGTAGATGTCGGCATAGGTGCGGCCGGAGATTTCTTCGATACGGCGGAAGAGCGGACGGAAGACATCGGTGCTGTAGTTCGACACGCGGCAGTTGAAGTCGGTGAATCCCTTGGTGCACTGAATCATAGCGCAGGCGCGCTCAAAGCCCATGCCTGTATCCACATGGCAGGCGGGCAGGTTGCGGAAGGTGCCGTCGCTCTCGGCGTTGTACTGAATGAACACGAGGTTCCAGATTTCGATGCACAGCGGGCTGTCCTGGTTCACGAGACTGCCCTGCGTGTTGCCCTCGGGGGTGAGATCCACATGCAGCTCGGAGCAGGGACCGCAGGGGCCGGTTTCGCCCATCATCCAGAAGTTATCCTTCACTCCGCCGTTGACGATGTGTACTTTCGGGTCGAGCCCCTTGCTTTCAAAGAGGGGAGCCCAGGTATCATAGGCCTCCTGGTCGAACTCGCCGGGGTCACCCTTGCTCTTATCGGGGCAGTAGACGGTGGCGTACAGGCGCTCGGCGGGGAATCCCCAGCGCTCAATGACCAGCTCCCAGGCCCAGGCAATGGCTTCTTTCTTGAAGTAGTCGCCGAAAGACCAGTTACCCAGCATCTCGAACATGGTGTGGTGGTAGCTGTCCTGCCCTACATCTTCCAGGTCGTTGTGCTTGCCGCCGGCGCGTATGCACTTCTGTGTATCAGTGGCGCGGGCCGGTTGCCACGGCGGAGTCCACACTCCCAGGAAGTACGGTACAAACTGGTTCATGCCGGCATTTGTGAACAGCAGGCCGGGGCTCTGCGGCATCAGTGAGGCGGAGGGTACTACGGCGTGCTGCTTCTCGTGGAAAAAGTCCAGGAAGCTCTGGCGAATCTGGGCTGCGGTCATCATATCGCTTTGTCAGATGGTGTTGTGTGAAAATATCTCTCTGCCGCTCAGTATACACCCGTTCCGCGCGCGTGTAAAGCATAATAAATCAATCCCCCGAAGGTCCGGATATGTCTCTTCCAGTTAGGTTCAACTGCTGTTCCGTCCCACTAAGGATATCTCACATCAGCGGATAGGACTGGTATACTTTCCGCCGAGGTGGCCGTAAGAGCGAAATGGAGAAAAAAGATGAGCGCATATCAAATCTGGAGCGTCTTCTTGGCAAGCGCGAGTTTGAACTGGATTGGCTGTCAAAAAAAGCCAGGGAGTTGGGACTGTAACGCAACGTCGCCAACTCCTGGATATAGATGAGGAAGTGCCTTCGCGCAAACGGCAATGTGAGTTGCCGGGATTAGCTCGCAGCAGCACATACTACAAGAAACGCTCCCCGAAAGATGAGCTTGCTACCGAGCGGGCCATAGAGCAGCTTTACGAGGAAGCTTATCAGAAAATTGTATGGAACAGGCTGGGATTGCGAGAATATTGCAACGCTCGATTCTGCCACGAAAAATCGAGTATTCCCTCCATGCTTGTTACCGCCAAAAAGATAGAAAAAGACAGCGCGTTCAATCCCCCGCAAAGGGGATGAACGGGAGCAGAAGCCCAAGTTTGATAAGCGAAAGAGCTAAAAAATCCCAGGCAGCAAGGAGATATTTTGTCGATATTTTTCTATTCTTATTTTTGATTTTTCAAAAACTCCCAGAGCTTATAGAAAGCTGTACCGAATCCGCAACTTAAAAAAGTAAGCTCATTACTAAATTTTATCAAAAATCTCTTTTAATGTGGCAGAACCAAAACATTCGTGTTCGCCGGAAACGGCATCGACTGATTTTTTCAGCTCCAGCATAATGAGCGGAAAGCCATACGAATATCCGGCAGTCTGGATGATTTCCTGATGGATTTCTGATTTACCTACAGGGGATAAGGTGCGAACTTGTTTTTCCAAAAGAACCAATTGTTCCAGCAACTGCGCTACCTTCGGAGCTGCTGCATCGGCTTCTTCTTTATTGGTAATGGAAGCAAGCGTACGGATAACTTCACGCGCACAATCAGAAAATTGCTTCAGAATTTGTATCTCAGCTTCGGCGGCAGCAAGGTCTTCTGCGGAGTATTCGCTCAAACTATGCAGAGACGGAGCAAAAAAGCAATTTTTCAGCACGTCTGCCAGCTCCGAATCCGTATCTGGGTTATTCAGTAATTCTGTACCCAGCTGAATCAGAAAGTCTGTGTAAGTGGCTAACTTGCCCCCGTTCCATGTCATATACAAAGACACGAGTTTGGCAACTTCATCGTCCTCGGGCCGAGTCATTTCCATGAACGCCTTTCTATTGTTTTCTATGGAATCAAGAAGCCGCTTCACTTCGGGGGCAGACTCTCCGGCCGACGCTTTACCATTACGGATACGCATCAGGAGTTCTCCTGCTTTGCTTAAATCTCTTTTGGCCATTTTTATAGGGGCCAGACATTGTTCCAACATTGTCTCCTGAGCTTCGGTCAGCTTGGATTCCGCGAAGCAAGGCGTTGACAGGCATGCCCCCGCTGCAAGGCTCAGGGCTGTGGTGGCGAGTATTCTGGGGAAAAAGTTTTTCATCATTATCTATCTCCTTTACAGATAAAATAACATCCCGGCAGCGAATCCTCAACAAAAAAGTGCGGAAAGTGGGGATTTTCTCTCACCATGTTTTCGTTGCTTGGCAACTGATGGGTGCGATACTGAAATGACGGGAGTTCATGGGCGGTAATAATCAGCCTGGAGCAACAGGTCGGTGAGTTTTTCGGGCAGGCGTTTGTCGTCACGCTTGTAGTAATCTGCGCGTAGGTGTGCGTCGGGGATTTCGGGATGATTGTTCGAGATGGTGAGGCTGCGCTCGGTCGATTTGATACGGATAAGAGTTTCTTCCGCAGCCATGTAGAGTACGCAGGTGCCGTATTCATCCTTGTCAGCTAGTCCCATTTGAGCCAGTAGGAGCATCTGTCGCCGTACCTCCGGCACATTGACCGTGGCGGTTTTATCCTGTGGATTGAGCAACAGGAGCAAGCGGTAGACTTCGCTCTGCTGCTCGCGGCTAAGGGTGGGTTGCTCCGGGCGAGCTGCAAGGGTGATGCTCAGTTCGATGACGTCGCCGAGCCGCAGCACCTTGAGTTGCAGCACATCGCCGGGTTTGCTGTGCTGCACCAGTTCTTTCATTTCTGCCTTGGTGCTGAGTGTTTTTCCGTTGGCGCTCAATATGATGTCACCTCTGCGCAGTACCTCTGCTGCAGGGGTATGCTCAACCGTTGAAATAACACTTAACCCGGTGCCGGCGGGGATGTGCTCCGCGTAGTGCTCTTGCAGGTAGGGCTCGGTGGGTTCCGTTCTCAGACCCAGCAGAGCTTGTGGTGCGGCCGTGGCGAAACTGAGTGCCGGCAGAAGAGGGAGTATAAGTCGTTTCATATTCAATTTTCAGCGGGGGGAAGAGTTCTCCTGTTTTCTGCTTTGTTGCAGTGTTCCATGACTTTGTTGTGCTGGGTCTCAGGCATGCCGGCGGTGGGGATGTACTCCACGCTGGCATCTTTCAGCAGGATACCGACCAGATATTCTTTTTGGTCGGGGTAGTGCCGGTCGGGCACCCCCTTGAGCAGCCGCCCGCAGGTATGAGAGAAATAGGTGTTTTTGCCCGGCATCAATGTCCACTGCCATTCCTGCATGCCGTTCGCTTGCTCCCATTCACGTATGTAAGCCGCCGGGGATTCCGCCAGGTCTTTTTCTGCGATGAGGCGTGCACTGCCATCCGGCAGTCTCAGTCGCAGGCCGTTCACCAGGCCGTGGTGAATGCTGATGAGAACCCCTGTGACGCTGCTGCCGTCGCGCAGCTTCCACTCTCTTGCGGGCAGGGCTGCCAGCAGGTCGGTTTCCCGGGGGATGGCGTGGGGCTGCGGGGGCTCGGGCTGTGGTACGGGGAGCTCCAGTAGTTTGTGGGCTACGGTTTCCGCCGCTGTACCTTTCAGTTGTTGCAGGGCTCTTTCTGCCAGTTGCGGTTTGTTGAACAGCTTGCTGCGGCAAATATCCGCACAGGCTCTGTAGTAGCAGATGTGGGCGTGATCCGGTATCAGCCCGTAGGGAGTTGCGGCGGTAAGACCCTCCGTCAGCAGGTATTCGTAGGCAAAGACTGCGGCTTCCCACTTGCCCTCGGTTGCAAAGCGCATGGCCAGTTCGGGCGTGATACCGGCGGACTGCCCGCCGGTGTGGAGCAGTTCGCTCTTAATCATGTTCTCGTACTGCGTGCCGTGGGCAGCCTGCTCTTCAAGGTAGGCGCAGTAGGCATCGTAGTCCACGCGGCGGTACAGGATAGCCAGTAACAGGGCATCTCGGCGTAATCTTGCAGCTTCTTCGGGCGTTTCGGACATCAGCGCCAATGCTTCGCGGTAAGCCGGTGTGGTATCGGTCTCGGCATGCTTGGCCATGGCATTTATCATGATTCGGGCTTTATCCTGCTGACCGCAGCGCAGGAGCTCGCGGATGAGGTGCAGCCCTACTGTAGAATAATTGCCGCACAGGTAGCGCACGGGGATATCCTGCCACTCCAGTACCTCGGCACTTGCTCCCCAGCGGGTCAGGTGCATGAGGATGGTGCCTGTGAGTTCGGAGGATATGTTGCCGGCATTCGCCTTGGCGATGTTGAGGAAGTTTTGTATGGCCTCTGCACGCTGTTCTTCCGTAGCCGGCAGGGCGCGGCTGATGTAAGCTGCATGCAGGAGATGCTGCCCCAGTTCATCCTCGTGCCCCAGGCGGGCAATACGCATTTCGTAGCGCAAGCCCAGAGCCTCGCCATAGTCGAACAGCGGGGTGCTTTCTCCTTCGTAGTGGGAGAACAGCTTGAGCAATGCCAAGGTACTGAAACCGCGTAGTTCGCGTTGGCAGATGACAAGTGGCCAGAGGTTATGGCGGTTGAGTAGGCGTGCCAGTCTGTTACAGTTTTGTTCCAGTTGTTCGGTGTGTCCACCTTTTTCCAGAAGCGCCAGTTGCAGGGTCATGCGGTGTAGCAGCTGCGGTACTTTGCACAGGGCTTCATTCACGATGGGGTTGCCGGTCAGGTAGTCATCTTCCGCACAGATGCTGTAACTGCCGGTGAAGTCCACTGTGATGCCGTCTTCCTCGAAGTGCAGGGCTATGCGGGGGTAGATGGGGATGCTCAGGTCAGCACGGCCGGGGCGTACGCGGTTGCACTCGTCGAGCGCCTCTGCCAATAATATGCCGGCATAGCCTTGATTGCGGGCGGATACAAAGTGTTTCTCCAGCTTTTTCATGTCGGCCTCCCAGGCCTGCTGCACGGTATCGGGGGCATTGTCCGGCAGCCCCAAGAGCTCATCACGCCACAAGGGCAGCTGCACGGCTGAGGCATCCGGCCAATCCGGAGATACGCCGTTGATGCTTACCTGCACGGGTTGCCAGGCGGTCGCACCATTGCCTAGGGCGAGCAGGCAGCGTGGTGCCAGGGCCTTGAGCTCATTGGGCAGTTTAGTGAGCTGCGCCCGTACTTGGGCCTCCGCCTCGTCCGGTGTATTGAAACTGTGTATGTTGAATGCCGTTTTGGCGCAGTCCGGCACGTTCCATATCGTACCGGAGGAACGCCTGCCGGATGTCGATATGGTAACCACACTGGTGCCGGAGCCGCGCTGTACACCTTGTTGTACAATTTGTTTGAAATCCAGGAAGTCGGGCAGCGCTTCCGGCTTGAGTCCCAACAGGCGGTAGCCGGCGTTTTGCTCCGTTTTTATCAACTGCAGGGCGCTGTTCGTATCTCGCCATATCATGGAGTAAAACATTTGCATGTGGCGGCTTAAGCCCGTGGGCATGTGGCGGCTTACCTGATTACGGAGCCCTTTCTCCGCATGCAGGAACATCATATAATTGTTGCCGCTTTTGGCGAGTTGCTCTGCTTGTTTTTTACTGATAACAACGGGTTTAGCACCTCTGAACTCCTGAATTTGCAGGCGCATGAGGGCTGAGTATATGATGTTGCTGCCTGCGCCTCCGTACCAGGTTTTGAGCATCTGCTCGAGTACGAGAAGCTCCTCAAAGTTCAGGCTGTCATCCTGTATAATCCAAATGAGGAGTTGCTGCAACTGTTTTTGGCTGCTATCGTTATTGAGTTGAATATCGCGCAGGCGCAGTTGGAATTCCTTGCGCAGCTCTTTGCGCCCCAGCTTGAGCATGAGCCTGTTATTTTTGTTGAGGGCATGAAGTCGCTGCAGGGGAAGTGTTTTTTCGTAGTCCTCATCTCGGCAATACTCTTTGGAGCGCGCAAACTTCATCAGGCCGGTGTTCTCTTCGGTAAAGGCGCAGAGTTTGTAATAGAGCTCATCGTCCTGCGGGTTGGCCAGAAATCGCATGAGGGTGTCCATGCTCTTTGCCGATTCGAGCCCGGTGGCGCGAAGGAAGCTGTAGCGGTAGTTGTCGTCCTCTATCCACGGAAAGTCCTGTGCTATGATTACTTCGCCGGGTAGTGCTTTCTGCGGGGAGCTGTAGTAGTATGTAATCTCAGCTGCCAGCGGCATGGCCAGCAGCGCCAGATGGAAAAAGGTGAGCCTGATATTCATGGCGTTATGTTCGAGGCGTCTCAGTTGACAAAAAGGTTAACATCGTGCTCAAGCGGTTTGTCCAGCGGGTGATGCCACGCACGCGTGTAGAGCTTCTGCGGCCGTATTTTACTGCCGGGGTAGTAGAACAGGGTTACTCCTCGGAAGTCACACGGTTTTTCCGGCGGCAATATTTTAAAGCCAGCCCCTTCCAGTAGGTATGCCAGGCTGTTGAGTTCATTTTGCAGCTCCGGGTGGTACAGGCCGTCATCATCCGCGTAGGCTATGAGGAATACGTGTCGTTGGGCCCATGCGGAAACAAGTTTTTTATCTTTCAGGAGTTCGCGGAACGCCAAATCGGCCGTGCTGCCTCGCCGATTGAGCCGCAGTATCACAATGCTTACGGCCCGACGCAGAACGTAGAGTACGGCCTCGTTTGTATTTTCGGCCACGGGCAGCGGGCTGTCCGGTATGGGGGCGTTCTTCAGGCGCTGAATTTCCTCGCGCAATGTTTTGAGGGATTCGGGGCGCAAGTAGTAGGTTCCGGTGGAGGAGTTTGCTACGGAGCTTGATACCTCTTCGTTGGGAATGGGGAAGGTGTAGGTCTCGCCAAGTGTGGATACGGTATGTGCGTAGATGGTATCATTGTTGGGCGTGGTGTAAGCCGCCAGAAGTCGAACCATTCGGTAGTTGTGTAAATAGAAAGATAGTGTGACAATATGATTGTCTGCCTTCCATTTGTCCACAACGGCTTTGACGTCATCATCCGTCATCATGAGCGCGGTGGTAACAATTGTACCGTCCGGTCGTTCCAGCATGCCGTGCAGGGGGGTGCTGTAGGGATTGAGCCCCACCAGTCGCCCGGTCTCCGGTTTCATGAAGGCGTGCGGCCAGGTGCGCACTTCGGAGGGGGTAAAGTATTGCACCGGGTCGAGGTTCAGGCGGGGAACGCCGAACTCTGCCGCCGTTGCAAAGGCACCCTCTGCCGCAGCGAGAGCTCCGGGCAGCAGATGTAATAACGTGAATAATGGAAAGAAGATGTGTTTCATGAGCTTAATTCCCGGAAATGTAGAAGTAGGCGTTTGTGATGATAATGGGGTAGTAGTAATCAGACCCCGATTCGTGCAGCATGCCAACGATGATGGGAACTCGCAGGGCAAGGGGGTATTTACCCGGGGTGGTGACGGGTATCTTGGAGCTATATGATGTGTGAGTCAGGTGTTTTTCTCCGAATACGTCCCGCACGAAGTTGTTGATGTATTCCGTGCGCTTGATTCTCGGCAAATCGGGTGGCAATTCAAATGCCGTATCGGGTGTTAAGCCATCGCCTCCGCCCAGTCTGTGAGCCTTGCGGAACTCTGCCAGGCGTGGGGCGGCTTGCTGCCACAGCTTTTCGCGCATGGCCTGTGCCTCGGTGTATCGGGGAAGCCCGTCGTTGTAGTACTGAAAAAAGTAACGGTGGGCATCATCGCTGTAAAAGTCTGCTATATATGTGGAGCGTTGCAATATGAAGCGTTCAATGAGTTTGCCGTTTCTGTAAAAGGAACGGAATTGGTCGATTTCATTGCGATAGCGCGCTTTCAGTCTTAACCAGTGCATAATGCCGGCCGGGGTCTGCTGCAGCTGCTCTACTCCTGCCTGAGTGCCCTCTACCTCTGCCAGAAAGCTATCTGTCAGTTGTGGCTGGTTGAACAATTTCTTTATACAGGCAAAAACTTGTTTTTCCACCCGGCTGAGGGTGGCGGAGTCCTGCTCGCTGAGCGGGGCTGCCATCTGCTCTTCGCTGAACTCGCCGCTTCTGCCGGCAATAGCCAGAGCCAGTTTGGTCGAACCATGGCAGAGGTTGATGAGCTCTTTGTGTATCAACTCGTTGTAGAGAGCTGCAGGCATTTTTCTTACGTGGCCGTATAGCGGAGTGTGGCTCCAGAGTTGTTTGAAAGAGTCTGCTTTCGGTATATGGGTGCGGAGGTTTTCATGCTCCTTTATAACGGCAAGCACAGCCTCGGCTGCGGCGTCAGCTCCGGCTTTATCCTCAATGCTTTCCAGTGCAATGATTGCTGTTCGGATTGTCTCCGCCAGGGTATCCGTGGCTTTCAGCAGATCTTCAACCTGCTGCTTATGGAGCTGCTCTGCATAAGGCTGCGGTTCTTTTTGCTGAGCTATCGCGAAACTCATTGCCGTGAGTGCTGAACCGATGAGGGCTGTATATAAAAATGTTTGCATGCTCATTGTTTATGATAATGATTACCTTGACTCGCCTGACCATTCAGATAGACGTTTCTCAGAGGGGGATTTATTGTGTGCAGCTGCAAGTTTTTTTATTTTTTTTCGGGAGGGCTCACTTGCTCACACTCGCTGCTTGGCCATCAGCAAATTATCCATAAACACACCCCGGCATTGCACTGTTTGCCTTGCTTGTACCCGGTACCCGCGCGAGATAAAAAACGGCTCAGCCGTCAGGGAGGCATGTACGCGGATTTCAACCCCGGCCGGGCACACAGCCTCCAGCGCATTGCAAAGAGCGGTTCCTATGCCACAACGCTGATAATCACAGTGCACATAGAGCCTATCCAGATAAGCATGAGCTACATCCATATCAGCAAAACCGACTATCTCACCGCCGTATAAAGCAACCAATGCCAAGCGTCCGGCAAAGCGAGTGCTCCAATCCTCCGACAACACCTCCGCCGGCGCCCAGGCATTCAGCTGCTCCTCATTGTAATCCGCAGTATTCACACGGTGTACTGTATGATAGAATAATGTGGCCAGCGCAGGGGCATCGTGTTGCTCAAACTCACGAATCTGCACTTTTAACCCACTATTCTGCATAGCGTGGTACGATACCGGGTTCTGATACATTGCCTGCCCCAAATCAGAATCGCCTCAATAATGTCAGATACGTCGATATTTTCATAGTCAGTCCTGTTCTTTTTGCACCTTGATTTCCTGCATTCTGTCCTGAATCTGCTCTGCAAAGGGGACAAATAATCCATCGGTGTTGGCGAAGCTCTCCTCCCTGGGTTGAGGCGTGGGTGGCAGGTGGTCGAGCTGGTGCAGCTTCTTTATCTGTTTTCGGATGAGGGTGACCACGCGCTTGCATTGCGGCTGGTCTAAGAACCCCAAAGGGATGCGGTCGTCCTCGGGGTCGGAGGCGCAGTCGTCGGGCGTGGCCCCATTTCTGTAATCGAAGACGATATTGCCTATGCCTCCGCTGAAAATCTCGTACTCCTTGATACATTTGGGCTCCAGCGGATATGATTTGCTGTCCATTCCCGGCAGTAGTCTGGGTGTTAATATAATGCAGCGGTGGTCAGTGACCAGATAAAGGGTGCGCCGCTTATAGCATTTCCTGAACCAAGGCATGACGCAGAGAAGGATAACAAACGGAAGAGCGAAAAGTGTTCCTTCAGTCACTATCAGGATGAAGGCAGCTATCCCGAAATGAATGAGCCGCTCTGCTTTCAGAATAGTGGGGTCCGGTCGCGTGACCAGCACCAGTTGCTCATCCATGCCCAGGGTGCGGTCGATAATGCGCTGCTCCCTCTGCGTAAGGGATTCCCTTTGGTCAAGTATGGGGGCATAGTCTGTCATAGTTCTGTCTGTGCGTGTATCTGTTGCGGGGCATTATATCAATTTACGCCCTTCTGTGCAAACGTGCGGGCATTCTTGTTGCTGATGGAGCAAAACCGGGCTGCAAGGGGAGGAATCTTCGTTGGTGGAGTGCCTGGTCTGCTCAGGGGGAGCTTGTTCTAATGAAAAAATATTGAAGATTCAGTCTTTTGCGTTTTTCTCAACAGCTGTTTTCAACTCTCGTACCGAGATTGGTTTCAATTTGCCATCCACAGTAAGTTTTTGCAGTGATTGGAATAAAGCCTCAAACATTTCTTGCTGCACGGCGTCCCGCCGAGCGTTGTATTGAGCCTCCGTTTCATGGGGTTGCTGATGCTGAGGCGTTGGGAAACGGTTAATTCGAATGGCGGGGAGAATACCTTCCTGAACCCTGATATACGCGCCGCCGTTGTGTACATAATCCAAATAAATGCAGAAATAATCATCTCCCAGCCCCGTAGTATCTGCTAAATCACCCTTACGGGAGGCTCGCCAGCGGATTGTTCCGGAAGTAAGCGGGCGCAATGCTTCCATATAGGGACGAGCTATTTCCTCAGTTTGGGAGCATACGACAATGTTATGCCACGACACCTGATTCTGATGAAAACCGTTACGCAGGGAATCCCACAAATCCCCGTCTTTCATGGGAATCAGCTTGCCGTTTTTCATGTATGGCTGCAAAATGCGTAGAAACTCAGCAAATGCCCGCTGCATATTCTGCGCAATATCTCCGCTGTCGGAAACCTGCAAAATGATAGAGTTATCACCGAAATAGCGCAAACGAGCGTGCGTGGGCCCCTCCAAGGTAATCAGGCGCAGCGTGACTCCGGCTTTTACTTCCTGCGATTGAGGGCGAACCCTGAGTTTACCGTTCACATAGGGGGCCAGCGTTTTTCCCAACGCTTCCGCATATTTCAGGTTTTGCGGTGAGCATACAATTTGCACATCGGTCCAATCCATGGTACGATAGGCGACGTGGTGCTTCAGCGCCGCCTCCAGGCACTCCGGGCTTACCGGTTGCAATATACCGTCTCGCGTAAAAGACTGCAAAGCCTGTATAAATGCTTCCGTATGTACCTTGTTCTCCTGTTGAGTCCATTCTACGTGCAAGGTTGTTCTGTCTTGCGAATAAATATAGACTTGCGGTCTGTTCTGAGTATACAAACTCATGTCGATATAGAAATGGCGGGGCAAGGCTTCCGGCTCACTCACATTGCCGAAAGTTTCCTCTTGCCATACAATGTTGCCGGGAACCATGGGGCGTAATCGGGAGATGAAATGCAGGGCTTCATCACGGTGGCTGTCTGTAGAAACGACAACTACATTTTCCCATGTGATATCTTGCTTTTCCGGCTGCGGGGCTGCTACGGCCACAATGGGGGTCATGAAAAGCAAACTGAAAGGGTGGAGGGGCTGCATATCAGGCATAGTGGTTACGTCTCTTTGTATCTCACCGGCAAGACAGACTCAAGTTCTTTTTTAGCCATAATAATACGTTCCGGCGCTGCATCTGCAACAATTTGGTGTGGAATATGTGTTTTGCCCCCAAATTCAGATATTTTGAGGCGTAATGTGTTGAATGAGCAGCGTGAGAGCTTTGCGTTTTCGGTGTATCGTCCGCTTCCCCCGGAGCAGCATAAGCCATGCCCACTACCGCCGCCAGACCCAGGGCTGCGGTGGGCAGGATTCTGGGGGGGAATGCTCTTCATCGTTATCTATCTCTTTAACACATCATCATACTCTTATGGCGAAGGTGGCTCCTGCTGTTGTTGCCCTTGTTCTACTAACCACATAGGGCCTGCAATAATAGCGGCCGGAACCATCACGAGCGCGTGGGGAATATGCTCCACAACCTTCAAGGTCCAGGCTAATGGCTGCATAGCGTAGTGAAGACCATTCTTTCTCTGCGGAAGCTGGGGCATATAATATCCATTGTACCAGAACCGCTCGAGCCCTGGCTCATTCAACCTTTCCGGATGAAGGGTGCAGCGCACCGCCCGGCTGAAATCAAAGCGTTCCTTTGGAATCATCCGCGCGGCGTCCTCCGGTGGGGTATCCACCTGTATTTGCAGGCAATGCTGTACTTTTTCCGCATCCATCAGCACCATGTGCGCCTCTACCGGTGTGCGTGAAATTTCATCCGGTCCTGTTTCAAACAGAGTAACATATTCCATATCCCCACCATGCGGAGTCCACAGCAGGAACAAGCCACTTTCCCTGGGCACATACTGGCAATACAACTCCATGTAGTACACGTTATCCAACCTGTAGATACGCAAATCATGCGCCGTAACGCCGGGCAAAGTTGTTGCGCCCTCGCCAGCCCGCACCGGGCGAAGCGCGTCCCCCATATCTTCCGCAGCAAAGGGGGTTGCTCTCACGTTCCATGATTCTTTTACCCCGATATTCCCAACAACTCCCCCCAGATTCGTGCTGACAACGCAACTATTCAGCCCCGGCGCCGCCAGGCACAGGGCTGCAGTGATTAGTATTCTGCGGATGGTGGGCATGGTTTATCTCCTTTACTGAGGTTGCTCTGCGGGATAAAGAGTCCGGCTGAGGGTGACTTCGCCTGTTGTGGGGTTGATGGTGTAACTCTCAAAGCGCAGAATCTTCATCCCTTTTTCATCCATGCCGAAACGCAGCAATTCCTGCCCTTCGCGGAACTGATACGGGATTTCGCTGCGGAGAACCTTGGTGGTATGGGTGATATTCACGCCGGCCGAGGGTGCTGCCAAGCGGTAGGTTTCTTCCAGTAATTGCTTACCATCGAAAGAAAGGGTGTAGTGGATTATCTTGAAATAAGCGGAGCCGCCACGTGTTCGCACCGGGGGCGCGTAGTGTTCCATCACAACAGTGTGGTACGGCGAAACATGGGTAGGCCTGGGCGCGCGAGAGAATCGCGCAGCCTCGGCATCCGGAATGGGTAAGTCACTCAAAACGGTCTGCTTGACTCGGAACTCGGTCGTAGCTTGCGGCGTATCGGCCACGGCTTTCTCCGCGTTCGATTCTGTAGCGTACACAAGCGGTGCTGCCAATGTCGGAACGGCGAGCAGCTTGATAAAATGATGGATTGTCGGCTTCATCTATATCTTTCCTTACCCTTATATTAACACACCCCCACCCCCAATCCGCAAGCAAAAACGGAAAGGGGGAGAGGTTTTCCATGATATAGACGCCTGCCGACCGGCTTTTTATTGAGCTTGGCGCGGTAAAAATCGCGCTGAGCCCTGCCGGCCTTATTCATAAGCAGATTGCACTTTCTGATTGTTAACTTCCCGACTTCTGTTTTTGGTTCGCAGCATATTCTATAACCCCAGTAATTCCTTTTTCTTGGTCTCAAATTGTTCCGGGGTGATGATACCCTTGTCCAGCAGCTCTTTGTAGAGGAGAACTTCGTCGACCGGGCTGAAGGCAGGGACTGGAGGTATGGGAGGGGGCTGAGGTGTCGCCTGTGCCCGTGAACACATGGAGTTGAAGAAATTCATGAGCTGTTGTGCCATGTATATATCATTTCTGTAATCTGCACGCCGCCGGAGTAATATACCGTGATATAAAACCGGCCAACATCATCGTGCGTGAGGATGGCTTGCCCGTGCTCATTGATTTCGACGCCGCTATGGTTGGCGACCCCACGCACACCCCCACAGTGGTGGGGACTCCGGGTTATGCTGCCCCCGAGCAATTCAGCCCGGGGAGTGTTCCCGGTCCGCAGGCCGATATCTATGCTCTGGGGAGCAGCCTGCGCCGTGTGGCGGCAGATACCGGTTTGCGTTTGCCGCGCCGTATAGCGCGCAGCTTGCACCGCGCATGTGCTGAGCAACCTGCACAACGGTACGGCAGTGCGATAGAGTGGCAGCGAGCACTCTCACCTGTCCGTGGTTGGTGGGTACTTGCCGGCAGTGTGGCTCTGCTTGTTACCTCTGTCTGTGTCTGGTGGTGCAGACCCGATGTGGTACCCCAACAGCCCGGTATAACTTCACCAATAACTCAACCTGTCACAGAGCAACCTGCGGAAGCTCCTGCTGAGCCATCTGAGCAGGATTTTCCGAAATATCACCCCATTCAATTCCTGAGCTTCGACAGTTGGGGAGATTTTGTGTGCCCGCCCACTGAAGATTTACCCCCGAGAGAGCTGGCACTGGTGACAGCCGTGCAGTCTGTTCAGGGCGAGTTCGACACGACGAGAGAAAAACTGAACACTCAACTGCAGAGAAATGAATTGAAATCCGGTAAATACTATCGCAGTCTGGCTGCGGCGAAAGATGAAGCCAACGAAAAGGTGGTTGCGTTGGTCCGTGAGTTTGTCACTGTAAATTATGCCGACAAGGATCCGGCCAAGGGTTATACTGAAGTTTTTATCAATACAATAAAAGCGAACAATCGTTACCGAAGCATGGCTGCTGTACATGCCACACACCCTGCGCGATTGATTAAGTACGATGAACATGGCTGTCTTGTGAAACCTGACTATGTGCGCCACACCGAAAATGAAACACGTTTCGGCACTGCTCTTCTGGCATACCAACAGGAATACCATGCCGCCCTCGAACAGGCAGAGCAGGTGGCCGAGGCCGCTCAAACACCCCTCACCCCTGAGCAACGCAAGGAAAATCAGCAACGTCAGCAATCGCTGCTGAATGAAAAAGTGCTCAAACTGGTTGATGAGTATATCGAGCTGTACATAGACGAAGAACACCCCGAATACAATCAGAATACCGCCTTGCGCGAGACTATACGCAAGCACAATATTCACCCCTGAGTCGGCGAATCTGCTCGACAAATTATCATATAAGTCTATAATGAAGCCATGAAGCACTGTTTTGCCTTGCTTATCGGTATGTTGTTTGCGACAGCCTGCACTCAGGTTGCCGGACCGGACTGGTCGGCTCTGCCCGGGGGCGATTGTTATGTCCTGGAATATGGCAACGGCGTGCCGAGGCAGAAAAAACTCAGTCTGCGCGAGCGCGAGAAAAGTCTCTTGCGCGACTATATGCAGGAGCTGGCAGATGAGGGGGATACCAGGCCGGTGAGTTATGCGCCGGAGTATGTGCTGTCGGGGGCAGGTTTTTCCCTCAATTTCGGGCAGGATTTTGTGGTGCTCAACCTGCGCAGCACCGGCAGCTCCGGTGGGCAGTTTTCCCGCCCCCGCAGCGGGACAGATGCCGCCGTTCTCGACCTGTTGCGCCGCCGTACCGCTACCCGTATGTTGCCGCGCTGAGGTGGGCTTCTAATTTTTCTGGAGCTCGCGCATGCGCGCGTACTGCGCGCGAATTTAGTCAAAATTTACCTGAATTTAAGAAATTTGGGTAGACAAAACAGGTTTTTGGGTGTAGAATGCCGCGCTTTTTCGTAAAAAGCAGTTAACCGAAATCATCAAAACAGACTATGAACCCTGAAACGTTATTCTGGATCGTACCTGTTGCCTCCGTTCTGACCCTGCTCATGGCAGCCAAGTTCTTCTTCGATATGAAGAAGGCAGACGAAGGTAACGACCGCATGCGGGAGATCGCAGGCTACGTACGCGAAGGTGCAATGGCGTACCTTAAGCAGCAGTACAAAGTAGTAGCTATCTTCTTCATTATCATTGCCGTGGCATTCGGCATCATGGCTTTCTACGGCCTGCAGAACAATATCGTGCCCGTAGCCTTCCTGACCGGTGGTATCTTCTCTGGTCTGGCCGGTTTCATCGGCATGAAGACGGCCACCTATGCCTCTGGCCGTGTGGCTCAGGCCTGCCGTGACAAAGAGGACGGTCTGAACAAGGGTCTGCAGCTTGCTTTCCGCTCCGGCGCTGTGCTGGGTCTGACGGTGGTGGGCTTCGGTCTGCTTGATATTTCCGGCTGGTACCTCATCCTCGAGTACACCCCCCTGCTGGGCGACTACAGCGGTGTGGACAAGCTGGTGCACATCACCACGGTGATGCTTACCTTCGGTATGGGTGCCTCTCTGCAGGCTCTCTTCGCCCGTGTGGGCGGTGGTATCTACACCAAGGCTGCCGACGTAGGTGCTGACCTGGTGGGTAAGACAGAGTACCACTTCAACGAGGACGATCCTCGTAACCCCGCCACCATCGCCGACAACGTGGGCGACAACGTGGGTGACGTAGCCGGCATGGGCGCTGACCTGTATGAGTCTTACGCCGGTTCCATTCTTGCCACAGCCGCTCTGGGTGCTGCCGTGGCCGCCGCCGCCGGTTGGGCCTACGAGTCCGGCCTGCAGCTCGTTATGGCTCCGATGATTATCGGTGCCGTGGGTGCTCTGCTTTCCATCGCCGGTATCTTCCTGGTACGCACCAAACCCGGTGCCAACCAGACCCAGCTGATGGCTGCTCTGAACAAGGGTATCAACTTCTCCGGCGTGCTTATCGCCATCCTTTCTGCCGTGGTGCTCTACGTGCTCAACATTGAGAACTGGCTGGGCATCTGGGGCTCCATCGTCATCGGTCTCGTGGTGGGTATCGCCATCGGCAAGGTGACCGAGTACTACACCTCCTTCGAGTTCAAGCCGGTGAAATTCATCGCTGAGAACGCCACCACCGGCCCCGCCACCGTCATTATCTCCGGTATCGGCGTGGGTATGATTTCCACCTGCTGGCCGGTGCTCTTCATCGTGCTGGGTACCATCGGTGCTTACCTCTGCTCCGCCGGTGAGTGGGCCTTCACAGCCGATAACATGGCTATGGGTCTCTACGGTATCGGTATCGCTGCCGTGGGTATGCTCTCTACTCTGGGTCTCACCCTGGCTACGGACGCTTACGGTCCCATTTCCGACAACGCCGGCGGTAACGCCGAGATGAGCGCTCTGGGCGACGACGTGCGCTCCCGCACCGACGCTCTGGACGCCCTGGGCAACACCACCGCCGCTACCGGTAAGGGTTTCGCCATCGGCTCCGCCGCTCTGACCGCCCTGGCTCTGCTGGCCTCCTACATCGAGGAGCTCAAGATTGCCGCTGCTCGCCTGGGCGATATGCCCGTTTTTGTCTCCTCCTTCAGCGACAAAGTCATCGGCACGGGTACCGAGGTATCCAAGCTCAGCATTGCTGAGTTCATGACCAAGTTCGACGTCACCCTCATGAACCCCAAGGTGCTGCTGGGTATCTTCATCGGTGCCATGCTCTCCTTCCTGTTCTGCGGTCTCACCATGAACGCTGTCGGTCGTGCCGCCAAGAGCATGGTGGAGGAAGTTCGCCGCCAGCTCAGCGACAAGGACGTATTCGAAGGCCGCAAGAAGGCTGACTATGCCCGCTGCGTGGGTATCTCCACCCAGGGTGCACAGCGCGAGATGATTGTGCCCTCCCTCATCGCCGTGGTGGTTCCGATTGCTACGGGTCTCATCATGGGTGTGGCCGGTGTGTTCGGTCTGCTGGCCGGTGGTCTGGCCGGTGGCTTCGTGCTCGCCGTGTTCATGGCCAACTCCGGTGGTGCCTGGGACAACGCCAAGAAGTACATCGAGACGGGCGACGCCTCCTTCTGCGGTAAGCACACGCCCATTCACGACGCCTCCGTCGTGGGTGACACCGTGGGTGACCCCTTCAAGGATACCTCCGGCCCCTCGCTCAACATTCTGATTAAGCTGATGAGCATGGTCTCCATCGTGACGGCCGGTCTCAACATCGCTTTCTCCCTGCTGTAATTTAACCTGCAGCGAATCAATTTAACCGTCGCCTGTGCCGAGCATGGGCGGCGGTTTTTCGTTGCCTCATGGCATCTGGTCCCGGTATCTGTACAGCTAAGTTGTGGGCAGTCTTGCTCTGCGGTATCTTAGCAGTGATACTGTGTGACCGGGGGCATGGTATAGGTTATTTTTCTTCGACCCGGAAGGTGGATTGAGCCTTCAAATCAGGTGGTGCGGTAGCGCGGACAGTATGTGTGCCGGGGCGTAGTACAGCGTACCATTTACCACCGCGTTGAATGATGGGCAGGGTGTCACTCTGCCAGGTGGTGGTGGCTGCGGGCAGGGTGGAGCGCAGCTCTGCAAACCGGCCGTCGCGTGGCAATGTGGGGCTGAGCCTGAGAGTTGTACCGGGAGAGGGAATGAGGATGGCGGGGCGCCTGCCCGAGGGTTCGGTGGCGGCCAGGGTATAGAGGTGACCGAGGCCGGCATGCTCAAACCAATCGGCGTAGCGGCTGTCGAGTATGGCGCGCCCGTTTTCATCGAGCCGGGGGGCGGGCATGCCTGTCAGTTCGGCAGGGGTGAGCAGTTCGGTAGCACGGCATTCGGGGGGCGTTTGCGCTGTGGCGGGGGTACCGGTTCGGGTGTCGATGTCGTGCTGTTGCAGTTCTGCGGGTTGCTCGGGGAAAGTGGGGGGCACGTTTTCGTGCAGGGCGGTGAGCACGCGGTGGAAGATGGGGCCGGCACCACTCACGCCGGATATGCGCTGCATGGCCGAGTTGTCGAAGTTGCCGACCCAGACCCCCACGGTATATTCAGCGGTGAAGCCCAGGCACCAGTTGTCGCGGTAGTTGGAGGAGGTGCCGGTTTTGGCAGCGGCGCGCCAGGGGAAACAGAGTGCGGGCGCGGGGCCGAAGGTGGCGGCGCTTGCGGCGCGGTCGCTGAGTACATGGGCTATGCGGTAACTGTGTACGGCGGGCAGCAGTTGTTCAGGGCTGCAGCCTTGCAGGGGCAGGCGTTGCTGCAGGGGCAGGTGCTTGCCATTGCGCGCGAGGGTGCTGTAGGCTTGCACCAGTTCCAGCAGGGTGACATGAGCATTGCCGATGGCAAGCCCCAGGCCGTAGTCTGCCGCAGTACCCGGCATGTCGAAGCCCAGGCGGCGCAGGTAGGGGATGGCTTTCTGCGCACCGCCGACGCGGTCAAGGGTCTGCATGGCGGGTATGTTCTGAGAGCAGGCGAGCGCCTGCCGCATGGAGATGGGGCCGAGGTAGTGGTCATTGTAGTTACCCGGTGCCTGTATACCATCTGCGCTGCGGTACTGTGTGGGGACATCGGCCACGATGGTACCGGGGTAATCCCCCTGTTCAAAGGCCATCAGGTAGATAAAGGGCTTGAGTGTGCTACCGGCTGAGCGGGGAGTGGTCGTACCGTTGAGCGCGCCGCCGCGTGGGCTGTCGGGGCAGGCGGTTGGCAGGGCTACCAGCACTTCGCCTGTGCGGTTATCCGCTACGACAACGGCGGCTTGTGATACATTGCGCCCGTGCAGTTTATCGACCTCCTGCCGGGCGATGGTCGCAATACGGCGCTGCAAGGCGGCATCGAGCGTGAGCTGCCCGGGCTTGCCCCCTGCGATGGGTGGGGCGGTAATAGTGTGGGCTGCGGTACCGAGTGGAGTACTGCAATCCTGCCCCAGATGTGAAAGGATTGAGTTTCTGCGTGCGAGGGCGGCGCCCGGGTGGCGCAGGGGATTGAGGCGTGTGGGAGCCTGCACCATAGCGGCCAGCAGGGCGGCCTGTTCCGGGTTTAGTTCGCCCGCCGGGCAACCGAAGTAAAAACGCGCCGCGCACTCGGCGCCGCGACACAGGTTGCTGAAGTCGGCGCGGTTCAGGTAGGCAAGCAGCAGTTCATCTTTGCTGTGGCTCATTTCGAGCCGACGCGCCTGCAGAGCCTCTTTCAGCTTGGTGCGCCAGCTACGTGGAGCAGGCGGGTTGTACAGCTTGGCCACCTGCATGGTGAGGGTGCTGGCTCCGCCGCCGTGGTGCCCGCGCAGCCACTGCCACAAGGCGCGCGCAGCAGCAGCGGCATCTATGCCCCCGTGGCTGTAAAAGCGGCGGTCTTCCGCTGCCACCAGGGCGGCGGCGAGCTGTGGCGGTAGCTGCGGGAGCGGTTCACAGCGGTAACCATCTGCCCCCGGTACATAGCCCAGCAGCTCACCATGTCGGTCATACACGGCGCTGCTTGGTGGCGGTGAGATATCAGGTGCGCTCACGCAGAAAGGCAGCAGGTAATACACCGCCGCCAGCCCGGCAATCGTAGTTGCCGAGCTGACGAGCAGGTATTTTTTCATGCGCGGGCGCATGCCGTGGGGGAGGTTTTCTTATTCCTGCGGGCGAGCCTTTACCTCGAAGTGCTGAGGTATGCTCAGCCCGTGGAACTCAGGGCGGTACATGAGCTCGGCCTTGGCGGCGGGGGCTGTCACACGACCGCTGCGTACCACGCGGGCGACATAGCTGAACTCCAGCTGTGAACTTTCCCACATGTTGTTGGCAAAGGCGCGCACGCGATCTTTCAGGAACTCATGGTTGCTGACGATAGTCGGGAAGTACCACCAGCTGCGGTAGGTCTTCTCGTTGATACCGGCGGGCAGCGCCTGTGAGGTCAGGGTGGGGTCTATGGCCTCGAACGCGGCGGGCAGGCGATCCTCGATGGCGATGTATCTCAGGTTCTGTTCACCCCGGCGGGCGGTGGCGTTGACCGTCACGCGTACGATGTCGCCCACGCGGAAAGTACCGGTGGGTTTCCAGGTACCATCAGGCTGCAGCTGCTCGTAGCGGCGGTGCACGGAGAACCCGCAGTCGATGGCCTGCTCGGGCTGTTCCTTGTCGAGATACCCTTCAGCAAATCCGCTCACATAGACCGTATTGCCGATGGCGGTGAAGCTGTCGGTGGCGCCGGTGGCGAGCTTGAGGTGCATGGGGGTGGCGGCGGTGATATCGGTACCATTCACGCGGGCGCGCAGCTTGCTGAGGTCACGCTTGGCGGCATATTCAGACACGGCGAGGGCAAGCCAGGCATTTTTCCAGGTGGAGTAGTAAGACGGGCCTTGCTGCAGCCAGTTACGCAGCAGCTCTGCCGTAGCGGGGGATTCCGGCTCGGTGACAATGGCATAAATCGCGCGCAGAGCCTGTACCGGCGGCAGGGCGTATTGCGGGTAAGTAGCAGTTTCGCTGCTTTGCTGTGCCTGCTTCACCAGGTCGGCGGCATCCGGGTGCTTGGCATCTGTTGCGGCGATAGCCAGAATCCAGCGCTCCTGCGGGGTGAGCTGGTCGAGATTTTTCCTGGCGTGCTCATAGAAGCTGTTGAAGATTTCGGAGGTATCTTTCACCAGCAGGTTGATGACAAACATGTTGAGGTAAGTATTACCCTTGTTTGACTGAATCTGCTCCACCAAAGCGCGCATATCACTGAGCACCTCTTCATTCTCAGCACCGTTGATGAAGAAACGCACCATTGCGGCGTAGGCCGAGAACTCGCAGCCCGTGGTGTCGCCGTCCCAGTAGCCATAGAGCCCGGGTGCCACGCGGCGTTTGCTGAGCTTTTGGTCGACCTCGGCGGCAATGGCGTCTGCTTTCTTCGTTTCGGGGAACTCGACCCCGAGCACCTGCTGCAAACGCTCTTTGAACAACCAGGGCAGCACGGTGGAGCTGAGCTGTTCCGTGCAGCCGTAGGGGTAGGTGAAGAGGTACTGCAGCGGGTAGGCCAGCCCGGCCAGCGGCGAGGTCGAGAAGCTCAGCTGTACCGTGCCGTCGGCGCGGTAGGGGTGCTTCAGCATGCTGCTCAGTGCGGTGGTTTGTCCGCTTGGCTGCTCGGTCCAGATATATTCACGCAGGTGGGGGGTGGGCGGTGTGGTGGGGAAGCTGAGCTGCACGGCATCTTTCGCGCGGCTCAGGTCGATTCCTTGCGTGGTTTCAGCAGCTTTCACCTGCCACTGTAACTGTACTGCCCCCTTGCCCTGCGGCACCTTCACAGGGAAGTGAACCGTTACGGGTTTCTTGCCGGTGAGGGTTACGCTCTGCGTGGTGAGGGGTAGCTCGGCGTTCGGGCTGCTGAGGCTCACCTGCCATTGAACCGGCTGGTCTGCCTTTACCCCGGGCAGGTAATCGGGCAGCATACTCACTGTTACGGGCAGTTGCAGCTCATCTCCGTCCGTCGCGCTCATGGGAACGGACGGTTCGAGCATGATGGGTTTGTTCACCAGGTACGAACTCTCCCCGGAACCGAATCGATCACCGGCGGCAGCCACTGCCATGAGCCTGTAACGGGTCAGAGTATCCGGATTGCTGTAGGTTGCGGTAAAGTTGCCTTTATCATCTGTGCGCACTGTAGCGAGCCACAGGGCGCAGGGGTTGAAGTCGGTGCGCAGGTACTCACGCTCGCCGTCATCGGCGGTGTCGGCACCTTCATCTTCATATTCGCCCTCATCACCGCCGCCGATGAACACACCCTTGTTGCCGAAGTGGCGGTGTTGCAGCCCCTCGGTAGCCAGGTGTCCCAGACCGGAGTAGGTGGCCACGGCATGTTCGCGCCCGGCTTCGCTGTAGAAATAAGCGGCGGGGTCGGGCAGGTCGTAACCGGTGACCTGCAGGGTGCCCTCATCTTCGGCGTAGAGGGTGATGTCGGCGTTCGGCACGGGTTGGCCGTCTGCTCCGGTGATGGTACCGCTCACGGTGCAGCTTTCGCCGGGCAGCAGGCTGTGGGGCGGGGTCTGCAGCTGTACGTTGAGCTTCTTGCCGGGGGCGGAGATATTCAGCTGGCAGGTACCGAGCCTGAGCTGGGGTTTGCCGTCGCTTTCGCGGTTTTTGTTGGTCTGAACGAGGAAGGCGCTCAGGTACACAACGGGGGCATCTGTCGCCTCCAGGGGAATTTCTATCACCGGGTTATCGACCGTTACGCTGCGGCGGTAGTGGCGCAGCACGCTGTTTCGCTCTACGGTGACGAGCAGTTCGGCATCGACCGGAGTTTTCACCAGCACTTTGGCGGTATCTCCGGCGTTGTACAGAGTTTTGTCGGGCACGAGTTTAATTTCGTAGTTTTCCATGTGCTCCCAGGGGCTGATGTCATCTCCCCACACATAGTGACGCGTAGCGCTGGCGAATTCTCTTCCTCGGGCATCCTTACCGCTCACGGTGATATCGTAGCGACCGGCGGCCTCCACGGGCACCTGTACAGTGGTGGGCGTACCGGTGAGGGTTGTGGTGATGGTATGGGTCGTATCTTTGATTTCAGTGTTCTGTATCGAGGAACTGAAGCGTGACCCGTAGTTGTACTGGTAGAAGACCGAGCGGGTGGCTGTGATGGTAACGGTGACAGGCTCACCGCTCCAGGCGCTGCCATCGGGGGTGACGGCCACCAAATCAATCGGCAGGGTACCGCCAACCTTTGCCAGGCTGGTGTGGGGGCGTATACCTACGTACACATCGGCGGGGTGCAGGGTGGTTTTCTGCACGCTGTTGATGCTTTGCTCGTTGCCGTTTGTTACCGTGGTGGTGGCAACGATTCGCTGCATGCGCGGGAACTGTTGTTTAGGCAGGGTGAAGGCGGCATTGCCGCGCCCCTCGGCATCGAGCGAACCCTCGCGGGACATGTAGTCGCGGTCGCTGCCGTTGTAGTTGTTCATGTAGCGGGCGTAGAAGAACTCCCAGGGGTCTTCGCGGTAGTCACCGAAGCGGAAATCGTTCCATTCTGCCTGCTCGGGGTAGAAGTTTCGCTCGATGACAGCGATGTTCCACTTCACCTTGCCGTGAGCCACGGGTGTGGTGGTGAGATTGGTGGCTGTGGCTGAGATTTCGAGTTTGCGCTCATCGGGCAGGGCGGTCAGTTGGCTGCTGACCTCGAATTCATTGCGCCGGAACTCACGGCAGGTCAGTTCCAGTTGGGCTTCGCGCGGGGCGCTGAAGTTGATGTCGTCCTCTCCTTCCCACTCATCGCCTTTCTCATCGTCTTCTACATCATCTTCGCCTTCCTCATCGTCTGTTACGTCGTCAGCCGGGGGCTGTGCGAGGGTGGATTTGGCGTGGACGACGGCGAGGTCGGGGCTGGTCTTGTCGGCATCTCCCCGGTAGGTGATGGTGAACTCGACGGTGTAGTCGCCCACGGCGTCGAGGGGGATGTCGAGGGTGAAGGAGCCATCCTGCTGCACGGTGGCGGGCGGGAGTTTGGCAACCTCTTTATAATCTTTCAGCAGGCGGGCCGATATACTCTCGATGTCGGGATTCTGCAGCTCATTGTTGGCCAGCCAGCGGACGATGCCCTTGGTGTGGGCTGTTTCGCCGGGGCGGTAGAGGCTGCGGTCGCTGAAAAGGAAAACAAGCGGCTTGGGAATAGCGGCCGGGGCGATTCCCTTGCTGAGCAGGGTAGTGAAACGCCAGGTTTCGCCCAGGTGGGCACTGTACTCGATATCATTGGTCAGGTGGGGCATCACCACGCAGTCATCCGCCGTGGTGAGCATGAGGTAGCGTGTAGCCGGGGGGAATTCACCCTCAGCCAGGCCGTTAGTCATGGGGAGCTCTGCCAGGGTGTTGCCCTGTTCATCGAGCAGGTGCAGGGTGGCAGCGGCCAGTTCCTGAGCGTCACTGAGTTTGTAGCCCCAGGCAAGCAGGTGGCTGCCGTTGGTCTTCCACATGAGCCCCAGGTCGGTGATTTGCAGCAGCCCCTGGTTTACTACGGGGGTCTTGCTGTTGCGCACGGGTTCACCCTCGATATCCACGAAGTAGAAACCACCCACGGGTTGTCCGTCGAAAAGTTCGGCCAGCGGCAGGCTCAGCTCATTTTCTTCCCCCTGCTGCAGGGGGCGCTCGGCGGTGGCAATCACACCCGGCAGGGTCGCGGGGTCTACGCGGTAGTGCTCGATTTTGTTATCATTCAGCTTGGCGGCCTCGCGCTCTTTTGTCTGCGTATCATTCTGTTGCCAGTGGGCGAATTCCTGTGCGGTGTAGAGCCGGTAGTAATCCCGCAGCAGGCGTACCTTGTCTGCCGGGGTGGTGGCATTGATTTTATACACGCGGGCGGTACCCTGTTCAATCTGCCCGTAGCGGCAGTTCAGCGTGGTGGTGCCGCGCAGCTGCAGGTGGTTAGCGGAGAGGTCGGTGTAGATGTAGGGTGTTCTGGGGCGCAGGTGAGTGTAGTCCGCCGGGGTATCGTGGCCTGAGATGTTGCTGACCACTGCGCCCGGTGTGCTCACGGTGGGGTAGGTGCCTGTTGCCTGTACCAGGATTTCACGCCCGTCGGTTTCTGCGGTCAGGGTTACTGAGCAGATACCCTTTACTGTGCCCTTGCCGATGACGTTGAATTCGTTGTATTCGACGTCCGTGGGGGTGATGGTGATGTCTTTGCCACGAATCTTGCCGCGCAGGGCACCATCCTTCCATTCCAGGGGCTTCCATTCGTCGCTGTGAGACTCTTCAAGCATGGTCCAGTTCAGCGAGCTGATGAGTTCAGCAGCATCGGCCGCAGCAGAGGGCATGTTCAGCTCCATGCTGATTTTATATTTGCCGCGGGCGGTGCATTCATTGCTCAACTTGATTTCGGCATCCGGGGCGTGATATTTGCTCAGTTCCTGGTCTGTCCAGCACTGCTTACTATTATTCCACTCAGCGCGGGGGAGCATGATTTTTACGGTCTTGCCATCGTTGGGGATACCGGGCGCCTCTATAACCCAGGTATCGGGCAGCACCTCATCTGCCGGGTGTTTTTTGAGTTCCTCCCGGTCGTGGAAGTAGAGATCGTAATCGTGAGCGCAATCGAAGGCGTACCAGTTTGCCAGGGCGTCTGCCACAGTGGCAGGGCGGCAGACCAGCGGGCCGCGGCTACCGTCATCGCAGACATAGTAGAGGTCGGGCAGCAGGTTGCGCAGTATTGGCAGAAACTTCGGTTCTTCTGCCCGAAGAAAGATGTCATTATTGTCGCAGGTTCCGGTATCAGTAATTTCCCCCGTGTAGGTCGGAAACTCGCTTATACGGCCGGCAAGTATCTCCCCTTTCAACCCGTGCAGTCCAGCCGGTACTTCAATCCGGAACGTGTCGGGTACTGGCAGCGCTTTCGTGATTTCGATGCGTATGCGCGATGTGCTCACCCATACGGCACGGATGTGGTTCGGGAAATTCGTGTTGAAGAAGCCGGGCTTTACGTCGCTGCCTACCAGACCGGCTTCTATCATGGGTACACAGAAATCTATCTGAAGTCTCGAACTTTGGTCGAGACTATATATGCTGAAGCTGGTGATTTGAGGCGCGGGGTGAGTGGGGGTAGACTCAGAGACAGTGGGGGGAACCTGCTCCTGAGCGGGCAGGGTGCTGCTGAGTGTCAGCAGTGACAGAGCATAGGCGATAGGCTGGTGGGCGTTCATGGTGCAAGAAGGGGGGGCTGATAAAGTTCTCGATTTTACGACGTGTATTCTATCATCTGTGTTTAAAAATAAAAGCAGAAATTATGCAATTTAAGACATGCTGCATTTTCGGGGGCCTTTCAAATTTGCAGGTAATGATGTAGCCAAACGGCAATTTAGCGGGGAGAGTGAGCGATAGCGAACGCCATTTTAAGTCCGTGAGGACGACAGAGGCTTGCCCCCCCCCCTTGTTCAATGGTGCTTGCGTAATCAGCAAATCTGAAACAGCCCATACGTGTCCCAAAGATTTGGGACACGTTGATTTACGATTTACAATTTACGATTTACGAATTAAAAGTAAGCGGCTTACGCCGATGTTGGGATAAAAGAAAAATTGTGCCAAAGAACGGGCTGTATGATACCCGGCCA
>JAZNVF010000012.1:0-14074 GCA_045592685.1 Akkermansia sp.
CGAAAAAGGAAGCTTAATATATCATATATACAATCATCATACAATTAAACAATGTCATATTATCTCAGTTCAAAATTATTGATATATAATATGAATTTTATGACATGATGAAGTGTCATATTCACCAATGCGTTTGCCCTGTGCCGAGCCCGCCCCCCTATTGACAGGCAAGAAAAAATGTGGCAGAATACACGGCATGAATCACCTGCTACCCATCCTCCTGCTACTCCTCGCCCCGCTGGCATGGGCGACCGGGCAAACCACGCCCCCCACGGAACTGAGCCGACAACAGGAGCTATGCCGCGCTTACCTGGATTTGGGGCTGTACGCAAGGGCTGAGGAATGCCTGTACGCCATTCAGGGCGAACTGGACAACCTGCCGCCGTCAGCCCCCGACGCCCAGCGAGAGAGCATGCAGCAGGTGCTGACGGAGCTACGCCCGGCTGTGGAAAGGAAGCAGGCCCGGGTGAAAGCAGCCTGCGAGGAAGCATGTTGCCCCCGGGTCAACGTCAACTACGGACCGGATATTCAGCCGGCGAACGCCCGCCCTCTGCCGGAGACTTATCGGCTCCTTCTGATGGCGCTGTCGTACTGGGAGATGGGGCTCTTTTCCGACGCGCAGCGTGTGCTGCAAGGGGCTATGGCCGAGCTGAGCAAAGCCCCGGCGGAGGAGGCTGAACGTGCGGCCTTGCTCGATTTCATCACACGCATGCAGCTCAGTATCGATGAAAGCCGGGCGGAATTCTACAAAAGCACGGCTAATGGAAAAGCCCGAGATTTGCTGCGCCGCATCTTCCATTTCAGAGATGAAATGGCGAAGCTCTACCCGGTCGAGGCAGCCTTTGACATGGCGCAGGAGTTCGCCCCACAGGTCACGGAGTGGCAGATTGAGCAACTGCACGACGGCCTGGTATTGCTGCACGGCGAACAAGCGCCTGTCAGCGAGTACGGTGCCGATTTCGCGGCCATCGTACTCTATGCCGTACAGCAGACCCAGGCAGGCCCCCGATGTGTACTGTGTGCCATCGAGCCCGCCTCCTGGCTGAGGCAAGCTCAGTTCAGACTGACCGGCAACGAGATACAGGCGGCGCTGCCCGATGGCACCCTGCTGGCACGCTACGCGCTGTGGCACACACCGCCCGCCCTCTTTTTCCCGGCGCCGCAGCCGGTACAGCTGAGCTGCAAGAGCGTGGCGAACGACACCATTGAGCTGCAACTCAGCAATCAAAGCGCCTACCCTATGGAGTTAGCAAAGGGGATTTTCACCCTCACCGCCCTCATGGAAGACGGCAGCGCCTATGGCGCAGGCACCGCTTTTACGGAAGGGCCTATCCTGTTGCAGCCTCATGAGCAACGCTCACTCGAACTCCGGCACTACCCTGCTCACGAAGGGCCTGACCGCCTGCCATCAGCTCACTCCGTGCAGGTGAGTTACCATGCCGACAAACGGTCGAGCGACTCCCCTCATATCTGCCCGCCGCACATTCCCTGTGCCGGCGCCCCCATGCTGTATGGCTTTGACTGCGCCGACCGGGGGTTACCGGCAGGTGAGGATGTCTACCTGCACATCATTTCACGCGGCTGCGGATTCATAACACTCTCCTGCGACATCTACAGCAAAGAGAACGGCTTGTGGAAACACAGCGGGCAATTCACCTGCTACCCCAACGCCCCCGGCAGCAAACCGTCAGCCACGCTCCCCAACCGCATCACAGGGTTCCCCGCTGGCGTGCGCCGCGAAGGCAACACCCTGCAACTGCTGGACGCGCAGGGACGCATTTTTGCCACAGTGGAGATAACCCCACTCCCGACAATCGGGCAATAAGCCCGTGAGTTTCTGCTGACTCGCGACAGGATTGACAGCAAGCAGACAGGGTTATATAATGCAGGGCATGAAGAAGATGCTTTGCATGTTGCTGGCTCTGCTAATGATGGGGATGACCCAGGCAGCTCCCATGAAGATAGCCAGTCTGCACCCGTTGCTGAGCGAAATGGCGAAAACGCTGGGCGGTGAGCAGATAGAAGTAGTGGACTTGTTCCCGGAAAACGGAGATTTACATTCTTTTACCCCCACGGGACGGGAGCTGGCGGCTGCAGCAGGGGCCCGACTGCTGCTGGCCTGCGGAAAGGGAGTGGAACCCTACCTGCAGGATTTGCGCGACAGCGTGAGTGACAACACACAAATAGTCGAAGTCGGAGCAGATGTGCCCGATGTCCGCGTGCCCGGCACCCACCACGCAGACCCGCACTGGTGGAACACGCCCGAAAACATGAAACGAGCCGCTCGCACCCTGCTGGTGGCCATGCAACAAGCCGCCCCCGAACACGCTGAACATTACGCCGCCGGATTGACCCGCTACACCGCAGCCATGGACAAGCTGAACCGTACGGCCCGACTGAAACTCAGCCGCATACCACAAAACACCCGCCACCTGGTAACAGGGCACGCCGCCATGTGCCACTTCTGCAAGGCTTACAACTTCAAACCGATTGCCATACAGGGCGTGGCACGCGAAAGCCAGGGCGACCCCGCCACTCTGGCAGCCCTGCTGGCAGAGCTGCGCTACAGGAATGCCCGCTGCATCTTCACTGATATGAACAGTGCACCCCGCTCACTGCAAGTGATAGCAGACCAGCTTGGTATACCGACAACCCCGCTGGTGATGGATGGCATCTATCCCGCCGCGCAAAGCTTCGAAGGGATTTTCATGCATAATATCAACACCATCTGCGAACACCTGGGCAAATGACCCCTGCTCTGAAAACCACTCTGACCCTGATTGCAGTACTTACCGCCGGTCTGCCGCTGCTGTGGCTCACCGCACCGCCACCCGCAACCGAATCTCAGAGCAAGGAGCAAGCTACGCCCGGATTGCGACAAGTGAACGCAAGCCTGTACTTCAGCGGGGAACCTCGCAGTATCGCACTGTGGCACGAAGCGGAAGAACTGGTGCGTTTCACCGAGCCCAGGAAAGTCTGTCACTTCACCCTGAACCTGCCCATGGAGGACAGCACAGAAATCGAGTTCGAGATTGAGTGGCCAGACAATACCCCCGGCATGAAAGGCTGCACCCTGTACCTGGAACCCGATGGACTTGAGCAGCGGGCAGAGTCTATGTGGACCATGCCCGAAGATTCTACCATGCACGATATTTTTTACTTCAAATGGTAAGTGAACAAGACCACATCTGCTGGGGCGGTGGCCACCACCACAGCGGCGGGCACACGCTCGCAGTTGAGGGGCTCTGCGCCGCCTACGGCAACACGACGGTACTCCGCGATATCAATTTCAGCGCATCTTGCGGGCATACCCTGGCGCTCATCGGCCCCAATGGCGCGGGAAAATCCACCCTGCTCAACCTGTTAGCAGGGCTCATGCGCCCCACTGCCGGCAACATCAGCTGGAATGGTGTGCCCCTGCATACCATGCGGCAAGAAACCGCATTCATGCCGCAGCGCACCGAAGTGGACTGGCGTTTTCCCATCACTGTCCGTGACCTCGTGGAAATGGGGCGCTACCCCGCTACAGGAATCCGGCGAAACCTGCAACGGCATGACGCCGAGATTGTGAACAAGGCTCTCAACACCCTCGGACTCACCGAACTGCAACACCGCCAAATAGGCGCGCTCTCAGGTGGCCAGCAGCAACGCGCCTTTCTGGCTCGCGCTCTCGCGCAAGAGGCACACATACTCCTGCTCGATGAACCGTTCACCGGACTGGATGTACCCGGCATGGAATCACTGGCCGTCCTGCTGCGCTCCCTGGCTGCCGAAGGGCGTCTCATCATAGCCTCTCACCACGATTTGAGCACCGCTGCGCAAATTTTTGACCACGCGCTGCTGCTCAATAACCGAGCCATTGCCTTCGATTCCACAACAGAAGTGCTCAGCGAGCAAAATCTGCTCACAGCTTTCGGCAAACGCCGCATCACCGTCACACCATGAATAATTTCCTGCAATTCCTCACCGAGCCCATAGCCATGCGCAGCCTGTGGGCCTGTGCCGTCATCGGTTTTGTCAACGGCTTCGTGAGTGCGCTGGTGGTGCTGCGCCGCTCTTCTCTGCAAATCGGCACCATATCCTGTGCCCTGCTGCCGGGAATAGCGCTGGCTATCCTGCTCTTCGGGTTCATGCAGCTCAGCATCCTCATCGGCGCCGTCATTGCCGGACTTATGGTAGGGTTGGGGTCACTCTTCATCGCCCGTACCGGCAAAGCAGACCACGACACTGCGCTCTCCATACTGCACACCACCGCCTTCGCTCTCGGCTACATCATCCTGATTCGCCTGGGGCTGCAACAAAAAGTCGACGACTGGCTTTTCGGCAACATCATGAGCATGAGCAACACCGACCTGTGGATAGCCTGGGGGACCGGAGCCATTGCCGTGCTCAGTATCACCATTCTGTACCGACCTCTGATTATCTGTCTCTTTGACCAGCGAGCAGCCACAGCCATGGGAATACCCACCAGGGCCTTCAGTTACGGCATAT
The DNA here is from genome assembly GCA_045592685.1 of Akkermansia sp. GTDB lineage: Bacteria > Verrucomicrobiota > Verrucomicrobiia > Verrucomicrobiales > Akkermansiaceae > Akkermansia. The sequence goes on from JAZNVF010000012.1 coordinate 4,492, forward strand.
TCGCGCTTATCATACTGGTGCTGGTTTCCTCGCTTCAGGCGGTGGGCGCCTTCCTGACCCTGGGGTTGATGGTAGCCCCAGCTGCGACCATGCGTCTGCTCACGGACAGAGCCCCCCTCATGTTCTGGGGTGGCGGTCTTATCGGCTGCTGCGGCTCAGTACTGGCGTTTTTCCTGTCGTACCCGCTCGGCTGGCACCCGGGAGCAACTATTATCGTGGTACTGGGCTGCATCTTCCTTGCAGCGTGGCTTTTATCCCCCAAATACGGTTTGTTACGGCACCATGGCTGATTTTGCTTGCGCTATGCAGACCCAATATGCTAGAATACCCGCGTATGAAAATGACTTTCACTCCCCACTGCAAAAAGGGCTTCACTCTCATTGAGCTCCTCGTTGTCATTGCCATTCTGGCAACTCTCGCCGGTATATCATCCCCCATCATCATGGGGCAGATGGAGGCTGCTCGCGAATCCACCGCACGTAAGACCTGCCTCGATATTGTAGAAGGCGCCACGCGCTTCCGCACCGATTACGGCGTGCTCCCCTTCCGCACGGATGAAGCCGAACCCACAGAGGAAAACAACTATCAGGTTTCCCTCTCTACCGAAGTCGGCAGCGATGCCGGTATGCTCGCCATCCTGACCAACCGCGAAGAGGATGACGACAACCGCATGAACACCAACAAGGATTACTATATCCGCTCCGACGTGCAGGAGAAGAAGGCAGAGGGGCTTTATGAAGACCCCGCCACCGGCGACCTTGTAGGTCTGTATGACCCCTGGGGCAAGCCCTACTACGTGCTGATGTGCGAAGAGAACCACGGCTGCACCGATCCCTTCACTGGCAAAAAACTGCGCAGCAAGAACTGCATTGCCTACTCACTGGGTGTGAACGGCACCGGCAAGGCTCCCGAAACACTCCCCGTCGCCGGCAAGAGAAACAAAAACCAGCAAATGACCGTTGAAGAGGAGGAGGCCGAAGAAGCCATTGCCGACAACATCTACTCCTGGAAGAAGGTCAGCAAATAAGTAATGAATCCATTCATCACAGACGACGTACGCGTAACGGACATTCGCCCGTTGATTTCCCCTGCCATTCTCATGCAGGATTTCCCTGCGAGTCAAGAGGCCAGCAAAGTGGTCTATGACGCCCGCCAGGAGTTCTGCCGAATTCTCAAGAAAGAAGATGATCGCCTGGCAGTCATGGTGGGTCCCTGCTCCATACACGACACGGTAGCGGCCATAGACTATGCCGGACGTCTGGCAGAAGCGAGGAAGAAATACGGCGAAGACCTGCTGCTCATCATGCGAGTGTATTTCGAGAAACCCCGCACGACAGTAGGATGGAAAGGGCTTATCAACGATCCCTTCATGGACGGCAGCTACAACATCAACAGCGGTCTGCGCATGTCGCGAGGGCTGTTGCTGCGCCTGGCCGAGATGGGAGTTCCCGCAGCGACTGAGTTCCTGGATGTTATTACCCCACAGTACATCAGTGACCTGATTGCCTGGGGTGCAATCGGTGCGCGCACCACGGAAAGCCAGGTACACCGCGAGCTGGCCAGCGGCCTTTCCATGCCTATCGGGTTCAAGAACGGCACTACAGGCTGCGTCCAGATTGCGGTGGACGGCATCGTCTCCTCCGCGCACCCTCACTGCTTCCTTTCCGTCACCAAGCAGGGCGTGAGCGCCATTGTATCCACCAGCGGCAATGACAGCTGCCACGTTATCCTGCGAGGCTCGACCGATGGTCCGAATTACTCGGCGGCAGATGTGGCCGCAGCCTGGGAAATTCAGCAGAAATCAGGTATCAGCAACCGAATCATGATAGACTGCTCTCACGGCAACAGCCGCAAGCAGTGGCAGAACCAGCACTTGGTGGCAGAATCCGTAGCTGCCCAGCTCGCCGCCGGAGACGACCACATCGGGGCAGTCATGATTGAGAGCAACATCAACAGCGGTAATCAGAAGTGCACCAATAAGGCTGACCTGAAATACGGAGTCAGCATAACGGATGCCTGCGTGGACTGGAATGGCACACTTGCCATCCTCGACACCCTGGCAGAAGGCGTGCGAGCGCGCCGCAGCAACCGCTGAATCAGCTAAAGTAAAAAGTCATCTTCAAAGCCCCGCGCCGCCGGGGCTTTGTTGTTTTTCCGCTTGCGAAATGTCTTGCCATAAAAGGCTGACTACTGTATAATGTGCGCACGTATGATGGATAGCACACTTCTTTCCTCGCTTGAGCAGGCAGTTGCCGAAGGCAAGCTGCTTGCAGATTCCCTCACCAACATCAAACTGCTGCTTGCCGGCACACAGGACCCTGTAGCCCCGGCTGCCATAGCAGAGCTCACCGCAGCCGGCGAGTGGGCCGAACTTAACAACCGCTTCTACAAAACACTCGCCTTCGGGACCGGAGGCCTGCGAGGGCGCACCATCGGCATGGTGGTGGCACCATCTGAGCAAGGCAAAGGTGGCATAAACGGTCGCCCCGAATTCCCCTGTGTCGGCACTGCCAGCATGAATTTCTTTAACGTCGGGCGTGCCATGCGCGGGCTCATCACCTACGTAAACCGCTTCGTGGAAGCCGAAGGCTGCGGCCGCAAGCCCCGAATCGTCGTGGGACACGATACACGCCACTTCTCCCGCGACTTTGCCGAATACTGTGCAAAGATTGCCACTGACCTGGGCTGCGACTGCGCACTCTTCGACGGCCCCTGCTCCACCCCTGAAGTATCTTTTGCCATCCGCGAGCTGAATGCCGACACAGGTGTGGTGCTCACCGCCTCTCACAACCCGGCGCATGACAACGGGTTCAAGGCCTACTTCAACGACGGAGCTCAGCTCATTGCCCCGCATGACAAAGCCGTGATTGCCGAGGTGAACGCTCTCTCCGGCGACACCTACGAGCCGCTGCCCGCCGAACAGCAGGGCAAGCTGAGCATACTCGGCCCGGAGTTCGATGCCATTTACATCGAGAAGCTCAAGGGTATCATTCTGCGTCCGGATGTCTTCGAGAAGGCCGCAGCCAAGGTCGTCTACACCAACCTGCACGGCACGGGTGGCCGCTGCATCGTCCCCATCCTCAAGCAAATCGGCTGCAATGTGAGCACCGTGGCTGAGCAGGATGTGCTCGATGGCAGATTCCCCACCGTAGCCAGCCCGAACCCGGAGAATGCACCTGCCCTCGACATGGCCATTGCACAGGCAGACGCCGAAAATGCCGACCTGGTCATCGCCACCGACCCGGACAGCGACCGCATGGGTATCGCCGTGCGCGACACTGCCACGGGCAAGATGCAGCTGCTCACCGGCAATCAGACCGGCTGTCTGCTGGCCTGGTATCGCTGCATGAGTGCCATCGAGCTGGGTATCATTACCCCCGAGAACATCGACCACTCGGTAATGGTAAAGACCTTCGTCACCAGCCCGCTGCAAGACGCCATTGCCGCCTCTTTCGGCATCTCCACCGTAAACGTGCTCACCGGCTTCAAGTACATCGCCGCCAAGCTCGGCAAGTATGAGCAGGCTATCCCCGCTGCCGAGCGTGAGGGCTACCGCTCTATGACCGAGGCTCAGACCCGCGAGCTGCGCCTGAAGTACAGCAAGTACTTCATCTTCGGCGGAGAGGAAAGCTACGGCTACCTCGCCCAGGACTTCGTGCGCGACAAAGATGCCAATGCCGCCGCCCTCTGCCTGGCTGAAATGAACGCCTACCTGGCCTCCAAAGGCATCGGCCTTCTGGAGTGCCTGAACAACATCTACACTGAGCTGGGCTACTACATGGAGCTGGGCAAGAGCATTGTGATGGAAGGTGCCGATGGTGCAGCCAAGATTGCTGCCCTAACCGCCAGCTACATGCAGACCCCGCCCACCGAGATGGACGGCGCCGCCGTAACCGCCGTGCGCGACTTCTCCACCGGCACGCTGACGGATGCCGAAGGTGACCCCATCCCCGCCGAGAAGATGCTCTTCATCGACCTGGCAGACGGTCGCAGCTTTGCCGTGCGCCCCAGCGGTACCGAGCCCAAGATTAAATACTACCTCTTCGCCCATGGCGAAAAAGGTGCTGAGCTCACTGCAGCCAAGACCGCCGTACAAGCCGGCATCAACAGCCTGTGGGCTGCCGTGGAGGCCGACGCGCGTGCCCGCATGGCGTAATAAACAATCTCCATTTGACAAACCCGGGGCGTTCATCTCACAGCGCCCCGGGCTTGATTTTCTGCATAAACTACCTCTGTGAAATGATGAAAAAGCGTTTTTTGGGCAAAGTGGTTGCCTCTCTGGGGAGCCTGCTTGGTGCAGCGCTACTGGCTATTTCCCTGATTTTCAGTGTGTGGTTGGGGGAGTCGTCTACCGACTTTCTGCGCATGCCGGCTACACCGCAGATTGTTGACCCGCAAGAGCCGCAACAAGAAGAAAGGCTCGGCAAATTGTTGGAACTTCACGGCACTCTGCGCAGTGAAGACGAACTGCAAATCCCCGAATACGGCATTCGCCTGCCGGCCACCTGCCTGTTGGTCGAAGCGAGGGAGGTTCGCCCGGGCGCCGGGGGGTATATCGTAATGCTTACTCCCCTGCCCCCAGAAAAACGCACGCAGCTCAACTGTCCCGACCGCGGGATATGGGCCGAGCATCTGCACTGCGGCCACTACCCCATTACCCCGGATTTCATCCCCACTCTGTTGTGTGACCGAGGGCTTGCCGGTTACACCTGCATGCGCAGCATATTACCCCTACCCATCGAGCACATTCACCTTCCCGAGCACCTGCAGTGCATGGCACGTGTGCTGCCAGAAACTCAGCGGCTTGACAAACCGGACTGCACCATCATTCACCTCGCCGAGCGCTACCGTGACCCCGCCGTGCCCACGGGCCCCGCACAGCCGGGAGATATTGAACTGCGCTTCTCCTACCTGCCCGCCGAGTTTCCTGCATCACTGCGCGGTAAAATGGGTGAGCTCTACCTCACCTGCCACAGCGCGAGCTATTGTGCCTTTGCCGCAGGGAACAAGCCGCTGCCACCGATAAAAACAGCATTCACCGGGCGACTTATCAGTGGCGCCATGTTCCTGCTGGCAACCGGTTTCATTTTCCTTCTGATTCTATCGTCTCTCAGACTGATAATTTTCAGTCTGAGTTGTCTGCTGTGCCGTCATTTCAGCATTTCCCGGAAACTCCGCCTCATCGCCGCTCTGAGTCTGCTGGGCATAGCCATGTCGGTCGGTTTGTTATAATCGCGCCACCTGTCATACTGCATCATGTCAGATGAGTATGGAGCACAAAGTCTCCCCCCCTTCACTGTTGCCGGAAATGCCGGTACACACACCGCAAAACCCAGCCCAACATACCACACCAGATCAGCAACACCGCCCCGCAAATGACCATCAGGCCACCCCCGGCCCGGCGGTCAATGCGCGATTGCTGCGGGGACTCCGGATCAACGTAGATGGAAATGGTTGAATAATCATCATTGCACACCTCTCGCAAAGGCAATTTTTTGCCTTTGAGTTTGAGAGACGAAACAGATTGCTCACGGCTGTCAAGGGTGTACAGCCTTCCTTCGTATTGAAACTCCGCGACAAGGTATGTTGCATACCCCTCCCCCGATGGCTCATAATCGAGCAATTTTCCCGCTACCGGTTCGGGCAAAAGTTTCATGTCCCGATACACGCCGGAGAGAAAACCGGCAAAGCCCCAACCGAACCCACCCAGTATCAGCAAAGCCCCTGCCACCCCGAGCCAGAAGTTCGGGGATTCCGGCCTGTAATCATGCGATTGAGGGTCGTACGCCATCAGCTTATCAGTCTGTCACGTTGCTGCTCAATTTGCTCACAAATTTGCTGAGCCTTTGTTCTGCTGTGAAATTCGGCTAGTTCCTGCTGCACTCCACAGAAAGAAAGAACAACGGTGTACATGATTTGAATCCCTCCCTCATCATGATTGCCGATATGGCGCTCTTTTACGCTTAGTCCCAATCGTCGGGTAGGGAACTCTCGAGTTCGGCGGATACAGAAAAAACGACAGTGATAGTGAGTCACCTCGCTTGACATAAGCAGGTATTTCTGCCCATAGCGCTGATACAATAAAACGACAACACCGCCCACCCCCGGAATCAGGGGGATAACCGGCAAAAACCATCCCATACCCATAGCTTCCCGATGATAAAATAACCACCCGGAAGCCGTCAGAAAGACCAGAACAAACATCAGGAGCAGGCCCCGCCAGAACCAGGGCCAGGGTTCCTTCAGCTCGATGCGTACCGGGGCGTTCATATCAATCGCCGGTCTTGAGCACGTTGATGAAGGCCTCTTGCGGGATATTCACGCGGCCGATAGACTTCATGCGCTTCTTACCCTCTTTCTGCTTTTCGAGCAGCTTGCGTTTACGGGTCACGTCACCGCCATAACACTTGGCCGTCACGTTCTTACGCATGGCAGAGATGCTCTCACGGGCAATAATCTTACCACCGATGCAGGCCTGAATAGCCACGGTGAAAAGCTGTCTGGGTATCACGTCCTTGAGCTTGAGCGCGATTTCGCGGCCCTGAGCCTCAGCACGCTCGCGGTGTACAATCATCGAGAAAGCGTCCACAGGTTCACCGGCAATCATCATGTCCATCTTCACGAGCTTGGCAGCCTGATAGCCATCGTACTCGTAATCCATGGAGCCGTAGCCACGCGTGGTTGATTTGAGCTTGTCGTTGAAATCGACGAGGATTTCAGCCATGGGAATGCGGCAGGTGAGCATCACTCGCGTATCGTCAATCGTTTCGGTATGCACGACTTCGCCGCGCTTTTCCATCACGATTCGCATGATATCGCCAATGTAGTCGGCAGGAATCATGACGAATACCTTGACGATAGGCTCACGAATCTCCTGAATCTCCTGGGGGTCGGGAAGTATGCTGGGGTTATCCACCTGAATCTCAGAGCCATCCGTCTTGGTCACCTCGTAAATCACCGAGGGGTAAGTGGAGATGACGTCCATGTTAAACTCACGGCGCAAACGCTCCTGAATAATCTCCATGTGCAGCAGGCCGAGGAACCCGCAGCGGAAACCGAAACCGAGCGCCACGGAGCTCTCGCCCATGTAGGTGAAAGCCGCATCATTAATCTGCAGCTTGGCCATGGCGGCCTTCAGCGCCTCGTAGTCAGAGGAGTCCACCGGATAAATACCGGAGAACACCATGGGGCGAATCTCCTTGAAGCCGGGCAGCGGCTCAGCGCAGGGGTTGGCGAGGTTGGTGTAGGTATCGCCTATTTTCACATCGGCAGCGGATTTCATGTTGGCGATAATGTAGCCCACGTCACCGGTTTCGAGCTGGTCGGTAGCCTGCATCTTGGGGGTGAAGACACCCACTTCCTTCACTTCGTAAGTCTCGTCCGTTGCAAAGAGTTTGACCTTCATGCCGCGAGATACCGTGCCGCTCACCATGCGAACATAGGACACCACTCCTCGGTAAGAGTCATACACCGAGTCGAACACCAGCGCGCGCAGCTTGTCATCTTCTGCAGGCTTGGGCGCAGGCACTCGGCTCACGATAGCCTCCAGCACATCCTCGATACCGATACCGGCCTTGGCCGAGCAAAGAATGGCCTCCTCGTGAGGAATGCAGACCACATCCTCAAGCTGCTTGTAAACCTTGGGCAGGTTGGCACTGGGCAGGTCAATTTTGTTCACCACCGGCACGATTTCAAGCTGCTGGTCCAGGGCGAGGTGCATGTTGGCGAGGGTCTGTGCCTCCACCCCCTGAGCGGCATCCACAATCAGTACGGCGCCATCACAAGCGGCAAGAGAGCGGCTCACCTCGTAGGAGAAGTCCACGTGGCCGGGCGTATCGAGCAGATTGAGCTCGTAGGTGTTACCATCCTTGGCCCTGTAGCGCATGGTCACAGGGTGAGATTTGATGGTAATGCCTTTTTCACGCTCCAGATCCATGGCATCGAGCAGCTGGTCCTGCTTGTCGCGCTCGCCGATGGTGTTGGTGAACTCAAGCAGACGGTCCGAAAGAGTCGTCTTGCCGTGGTCGATGTGAGCAATGATGGAAAAGTTTCTTTTGAAGCGGATATCCGTAGCCATGCGCGCGGGAATATACACGCTTGTCATTCTTTTGTCAAGCCGAAAGTTTACTCAGCGCAACAGACCCGATTTTGTAGCGTAGTTGCAGCGGATAGGGGGCATGGTCATGACTAAGCGTGTATCTGTTACGGTGTCATGTTACCAGAATCCGGGAGACTCTGCAAGCTTTCAGGGCGGGAAAGCACAAAAAGCTGGGCAAAAACCCTGAAGTCTCCGGTGATGGAGTCCTTGGTCTGCCGGGTGCTTCTTACTACCATGTAAGGTGGATTTTTTCTGCGAAATGTGGCTTTTTGCAAGACGCAAGAGCTGCATAACTTGCCAAAGTGAGAGTGTTGTGCTAAACTCCTACCATGAACAGCCGTCAGCATCGCAAATACAAAAAATACCACAAATTGTTGTGGAAAGCCATACAGTGCGAACCTCCCAGGAGAGTTCGTAAACTGCTGCGCTTTGTGGAAGCTTATGATGATATGATTCACAGTGCCATTGCGCTTGGAGTAAGTGCGGAAATAGTAGACCTGTTACAGAAAAGTGCCGGTATGCCTGAAGCTGAAGTTGCAAAATGTCGCCTGTCGCAGGCTCTGGGAGCAGATGATACGGAGAAGGTGCAGCAATTTCTGAATGTCGGAATGCACCCGGATGTTGTTTTGGATTCCTATGGGAATCGACCTTTACACCGGGTGCGTTCTGCGAGGATGACGCGCTTGCTCCTTGCGGCCGGGGCTGATGTGAATGGGCTGGCCCATTATGGTGAGTCGCCGGTGTTTTTTGCGCGTGGTGAGGTGCTGGAAACTCTGCTTGCCGCCGGAGCAGATGCAACGATAATCGGGAAATATGGTCGTTCGGCTCTGATGAACTATCATACGGCAGAGGAAATTCGCTTGTTACTGGCAGCGGGGGCTAATCCGCAGGCCGTCGATGTCTGTGGTTATACTGCGCTGCACAGAGTGGTGGATGCTGAAGGAGTGGCTATACTTGTACAGCATGGATTGGACGTGAATGCCCGGCTCATATCCGGCGACACTCCGCTGTTCCGTACTCGCACTCCCGATGTGGCTAAAGCACTGCTGGCTGCCGGGGCTGACCCTTGCGCAGTGAATAAGGAGGGAGTCACGCCTCTACATGAGTGTACCTGTTCGGAGACAGCAGAAATGCTCCTGGTAGCCGGGGCGAATGTGAATGCTGAGGATGAGCAAGGCCGCACGCCTCTGGATTGGGCATTGGCCCACCCGTACCAGCACAGGTTACAGAAGCAATACATCGCCACATTGATTCGGGCCGGTGGCAAAAAAGGCAGCAGGCTGCACGATTAGTCGGTGTAACTATGGCTTTGCTCTTTCGGGGAGTGACTATATCCCGACGAGCAAAATTGAGTAGGGGGCTTTCGCCCCCTCTCACACCACCGTACGTGCCATTTATGGCATACGGCGGTTTCTCGGCGTGTGATTGGTCCCGGAGCTAATGTTCCTGCCGCAACTCTTTTATCTCTCCTCGCCGGATACCCTG
>JAZNVF010000013.1:0-9702 GCA_045592685.1 Akkermansia sp.
TCGGGACGAATTGAAGGGATGAACTCGATGATTGCCCGCATCCAACTCAAAACCCGAGGACTACCTTCCGTTGATTATCTCCGCCTCAAACTCAGGCAGCTAACCTCCCCGTCATTCACGCGCCTTTTTTGACGCAGTGCCGAAAAAAGACGGAGCAAATAACGCTCCGTCCTGTTTTTTGGTTTGGCTGTGCTGGCTCTTGGGGGGGCGGTTTATTCTGCCAGCCAGTCGATGACGATTTCGGCGCGCAGTTCGCCATTGCTGACAATGCTGTGTTGAGTCTGCATGCCGGCGAGTCGGTGTTCGATGGTGATGGGCGCGCCGGCGAAGGTTTCGCGTTTGAAGTTGATGCGGATTCGGCGGGGTGCCGAGCCGGGCTGCAGGTTTTCGGGCAGGGTTTCGAGAGCCCAGATGAGGTAGGCGCCGTTGTTGATGTGGCCGTTGAAGTCGACATCCCGGCGGGGGGCGGTCATCTCGACCGTTGTGGAGGCGGTGAATTCCCCGGCTACTTCGAGCGGTGTGGGGATGATGGCGGGGCATTCATCCGGCAGTTGCGCCATAGCGCGTTTCAGGGGGATGGGGCGGCGGCTGTTGACATCGATGAGCACCCACATGAGGTCGGCGCGGGCGAGGACCTTGCCCTCCATATCGCTCATTTCCACGAATCGGCGTGCCTGCAGGGCGCTGGCCTTGCCGGTGTTGGAGCGCAGACGCACGACTTCTTTCCAGGCCGGTCGGCGTATAAACTCGAAATCGCCCTGTACCTCAACCCATATCATGCCGTTGCTGATGCTCCATTCATAGCCCAGATTGTTGCCCGAGGCGTGCGTCTCGGCCGCCTCCTGGCAGAAGTGCATGAAACTCGCCGGCTTGAGTAGGTGGTCGGCTCCGCATTCGTAGCTGGTGACGGCGTGTGTGATGTTGAGGTCGTTCATAGAGTTCACTCTATCATTTGCAGGGGGGAAGGTCAAGGGAATTTTGATTTTAGCGGTTAGATTTTGGAGTGGGCGGTGGTTGTAGGAAATCATGCTTTCGAAATCCGACTTCTCCCTTGACATTATGTGCACTCTTGGTTAACATGAGGGGGATGAAAGCCCTTGCCGCATTGATAATGGCGTTGCTGTGCTGCTCATGTCTGAGCCGCACTTGTGTGCCTGTGCGGGCGCTGGGTGAGAGCGGGGAAGGGGTTATGAGCCGTGTGGCTTTGGAGCACGCGGGGCCTCTGCTGCTGAGCAATGGGCGCCGGGCAGACCTGCGGCTGATGAAAGTCGGGCGTGACTATTATCTGGAAGGGGTTCGCACGAAGTTCAGCCTGAGCTATAATTTCCCCTACGCCAGTCTGGCGGGGCTGGGCCTGAGCGACAAGAGCCCCAATCATGAACCGGTCAGTGGGGCAGAACGCGTGACGGTATGGCGTCGCGTGGCTGTGCGCAATGGTCGCTATGCCGGGGTGGTGATGGGGTGCGGATGGGTGGAGACTTTGCCGACCGGGGCCGAAGCGGTCATGGTGGCAGGGTATAGTGATGTGCTTTCGGATGCAGATTTGCAGGAATACGGCCCGCAACATACTGATTGGCACGCTGTGTATGCCTATCCCCTGGCCGCAGTGACGGCTGTGGGTGTTGATTTACCCTGTACGGTTGCGGGGAATGTTATCATTGGTGTTGCGGTAGCGGGTGCAGAGCTTCGCAAGCTGTTCACTCCCTCTCCTCGCACCAAGCTGAAAACCGCTGAAACTGTCGAACCGATTTAACCAGGATAACAACATGAAAAAAATCTTTACTTTCGTTATAGCTGCGCTCTGCATGAGTTCCTGCATACAGATTGCCACCCGCAAACCGCTGGCAGATATGGGGCAGGAGGGACAGTGGGTGCGTATCCCGGGGGCGGATGTTGCCGGCAAGGCCACGGTTTACAAGACTCCCGATGGTAAAATGTATGTGCAGGGGGTGCTGAGTCCGTTCGTGCGCTGTGAACGTCCCCTGGTGCAGCCCTTACAGGAAATTAAGGAGCTGGGCCCCTTCGAGAATTACCGTTCGGTGAGCGGTTTGCCGCGCAAGGTGGTGTTTGGTGAGGTTCAGCCGCAGGAGATTTTCTGGCTGGATGGGCAGGTGAAACGCTACCTGGTGCGAACGGATACTCCCTGGTTGGCCATGGCTCCGCAGGGGGCTAATCCGGTGGCTCATGCCAATGTGGTTGTAACGCGCCCCGGCCACACCCTGAAGTTGCGCGAGCAGAAAACGGAGCAGACCGCCGAGGTCGTGCAGCCTTTGCAGTCCACGGCGGCGGCTCTCTATGCTTACCCTCTGGCAGCGGTGGGAACTGTGGTTGATATACCGGCTACGGTTGTAGTCAACGTGATGTCCGGCGTCGGCATGATTCTGACATCCCCGGCTATTATTTCGGAGGTGCGCCAGCAGCAGGCCCCGACTGAGGTGCAGAACCCTTGATAAATGACTGCTGAAAAAGTACGGCGCCTGTTGTGCCCTGTTCGGGGGGGCGTATATGATGCTCCGTCAGCTCTGTGAGACGGCGAAGGGTATGCTGCGGAGGGTGACTTGCTCCATGGCGAGCCCGCGGACGAGGGCGCGTAGCAGGATGAGCGAGCCGGCTGCATCATAGAGGGCATCGTGCCAGCTCTTTCCCGGCACCAGGGCGCTGACCTCGGGGGTGAGCCCCATGGCTTCACAAACGGTACCGAGAGCATGGTCGGGCAGGGTGGGCAGGGCCTTGCGGGCCAGCGCCAGTGTGTCGAGCCAGGGACCGAAACCGTGACCGGGAAAAGCGCCCAGGAAGCGTTTCTCGGTAGCAGGGTTGTGACCGAGCACTACGCAACCCGAGAGCAGACGGCGCAGTTCGCCCCAGAGTTCATGGAAATGCGGGGCGCCGCGCAGGGTAGCGGTGGTGATTCCGTGTACCTTGGCTGCGCTCCAGCGTACAGGGCGCTCGCAGGCGATGTAAGAGGTGAAAATCTCTTCCGCTCCGAAAAGCGAATCCACCCGCACAATACCAATCTGCACAGGCTGGTCAGTCTCGCCGGGGGCAGCCCCGGCGGACTCAAAATCAATGGCGGCAACTGGCAGCTGTGCCAGCGGGCAATTCATTAGCTGCGAGCCCATGCATGTGCCTGTTGAATTTCACTGTAGAGGGCTTCGAAGTCGCAGGTGGTGAACTTGCCGTCGCGGTAGAGCTCTTTACCATCCACAACGGTGAGTTTGTTTTCGGCTCCGGTGGCGGCATAGACGATGTTGGAGACGATGTTGTGCACGGGCTGCATATTGGGAGCGCTGAGGTCTAGAGCGATGAAGTCGGCTTTCATGCCGGGTTCGAGCGTGCCGATGTGCGGGTCGTGCAGGGCGGCGGAACCGCCACGGGTGGCGAGGTCGAGTGCCATTTGGGCGGGGCAGGCGGTGGGGTCGAGGGAGTTAACCTTGTGCAGCAGGCAGGCCACGTACATTTCGCGCAGCATGTTCTGGGCATTGTTACTGGCCGGCCCGTCAGTGCCGAGTGCAACAGGGATGTGGTGTTTGAGCAGTCGGTCGATGGGAGCCACACCGCTGGCAAGTTTCATGTTCGAGGACGGATTATGTACCACAGTACAGTGTCCCTCGGCCAGCAAAGCCATGTCATCGGCATCGGCATGCACGACATGGAAGAACGTACTGCCGGGCTGCAGCAGCCCCAGACTCTGGCAGTAGGGAATGGGGCGCATGCCGAACTCTTTCAGGCAGGTCTGTGTTTCGGTTTCCGTTTCAGCCAGGTGCATGCCGAAGAGTGCTCCGTTTTCCTCGGCCAGGGCGTAGCATTCGCGCAGCAGGTCGGGGTTCGTGGTGTAAGGGGCATGCGGAACGATAGCCTGGCGTATGCGAGGGTGGTTGCGCCAGTTGTCTGCCTGTGCACGCACGAGGTCGAAGTAGGCATCCTTGTCCTTGCAGGAAAGGCTCGGGAAATACTGTGTGGTGCTCTCGCCCAGCACGGCACGCATTCCCATGGAATCTGCCGCGCGGAATACGGCATCTTCTATCATGTACATGTCGTAAAAGGCGGTCGTGCCGCTGCGTATCATCTCGGCCAGGCTGAAGCGTGCCCCCAGCTCTACCAGCTCGGGCGTAAGTTTGGCCTCGCGAGGGAAAATGTCCTGCGTGAGCCAGTCCATCAGCGCCTTGTCATCGGAGTACCCACGCAGCAGGCTCATGGGTACGTGGGTGTGGGCATTGATGAGCCCGGGCATGAGCACGGCGTTGCCCAGGTTCACGCGTCGGGCGTCGGGATAGAGGATTTCGAGAATATCGCTGTGCCCTACGCAGATGATGCGGTTGCCGGCGATGGCGACAGCTCCGTTCTCGATGATGTCGCGGGCATCATTCTGCGTGACGACGTAGGCGGCGGTGTAGAGCGTGTCGCAGACGTTGGTGGTATTCATGACGGCGAGGCGTGGTTAAATTCAGAACCAGAAGAAAGAGCAAATCAGTACCGCTGCTCCGTAGACCAGACCGAAAAGGTTGCTGTATCGATAAACGGCGGGGCGTGCCGTGTACCAGGCGGCCCAGTCGCGCAGCAGGTAGGGTTTACCTACCCAGAACATCGCCACTGTCAGTACAGGGTACCACCATATCGGGATGAGCAGACGGGTGACCGGCTCTTTCAGGAATGCGGCTGTGAGCGGCACGATGGCCAGCAGAAGCAGGAATAACCCAAGAGCTCGGGGGAACAGAAGGGACTTCTTCTGCGAGCAAAGAATAAACCATATCACCGGGCAGAGGATAATCAGGAAACTGCGGATAAAGTTGAAGTCAAACAGGTTCATGCGCAGAGGGTTCCAACTCACATCCAACAGTAGCAGGAATATCCACACAAAATCCACCGTCAGCAATACTTTGCCGGCTTCATCGTTTTCGGCGGCTTTGCTCAGGGCTGCTTTTGTTGTCTCGGGCTTCAGCAGGGCATAGCCGTGCAGGGCGATGAGCGCCAACCCCATGACCAGCCCGGCCCACCCGAGCGGCAGTTTTTCGTATGCGTGCAGATATTGGTCGTACATAACTGCGCGACATCATACCCTATCCGCGCGCGCTTGACAAGACTATTGTGAGTTTCGAATTACGAGTTTTACAACTTGTCTTTCGTAACTTGTAACTCGTCTTTCCCATTCAGATATTCTTCGATACCGTTTGTGGGGTAGAGCAGAGTATTGCGGCGGAAGGTATTGAAATCGCGGAGGGCGCGCTTGTGGTTGCCGAAGAGTTGCTCAATGCTCAGTCTCTGTTCGGGGGGGAGGTTGAGCTTGTGCTGGAGTACGTAGATGAGGGTGCGCAGAGCCGGCACGTTGTTGCGAGGGTCGGCGAAGAGTTCACGGCCGAGGTCGAGAGCCTCTTGCTCGCGCCCGCGAATGCGACAGAGATTGTAGAAGCGCAGGCGTTTGTATATCTGCGGGGCACCCAGTTCGGTGGCCCGGGCGTAAGCATCGACGGCTTTGCCGAATTCGGGGCGGCGGTAGAGGTCGCTGTAAAAATCGCCCAGTCGTGCGTAGAGCAGGGGACTGTCGGGATTGTTGGCAATGCCGCGCCGCAGGTAATCTTCACCGCGACGGATGTAGTGGTGAGCCTGTATGGTGCGATTGCGGCGGTTGAGGTTGTCGCGGCTTAATATGTCGCCGGCTGCATTGGTGGCCATGTCGCGTGCGGCTGCGGCCCAGTAGTTCACCCTGCGTGGTGCCAGGGTGGTGACGGTTTGCCAGCGCGCATCGGCGCGGGGCCAGTCGCGGTCGGACCAAGCGTTGGTGGCATCGAGCGAGGTGAGTTCGGCTGCCAGTGAGCGCAGGCCGCCCAGGGTAAAAAAGGCGAGTTGTTGGGTAAAGGCGTCTTTCTGAGTAATACGGGGTGGTGGCAGTTGCAATCCCTGCACGTGCTGGGTGTGGCGTACTGCGCGGTTGAGCGGCAGTACAACCAGGCCACCGACCATCAGCATGAGCACGGCAATCGGCAGGCGGCAGCGGTTTATCCATCGGGGGGGGCAACTCATGTCCGTGGTGGTGTGACTCAGGTTTGAGGGTATCTTTCTGCCAGGCGGGTCTGAATATCGGTGCACAATCGCTCCCACTCGGGTATGGTGGCGCCAACTTCCCGGGCTCGGGTGAGAGGGGTGCCCCAGATGGCGGCGTATTCTACCGGACGGTGGCGGTTGTAATCGACGGCGCTGCTAGGTATGAAGTCGCCCATTTTTGAGGTTTGTTCCATCTGGCGTTGGATGATTTCCTGCGGTAGTGGGTAGCCTCGCAGCTCTGCGGTGTGGCAGATTTCATTCATAATGGCGCGTGCACGCTCAGCCTGATCGGGCATGCTGAAAAGCTTGCGGATGCTGATACCGCCGTGAGCCAGGCAGAGCCCGTTGAAGGGGATATTCCACGAGAGCTTGGTCCAGAGGATTTGTTCGGCGTGAAGGGCGGTACGGGTTTCGACAGGGGTTCCGGTGAAGAGGTTTGCGAGTTCTTGTGCCTGAGCGGCACCTTCCGGGGTAGGTAACAGGGGGGCAAATTGTATGGCGCCGCCCTCGAGGTGGGTGATTTCACCGGGATGGTCCATCATGGCGCACACGAAACACAGGCCAATGAAGACCCGCTCTGCCGGTACGACCTCTGCGATGGCTTCGGCATTGCCCATGCCGTTCTGGAAGGTGATCACCCGAGTGTTGGCATGCAGCAGCGGGGGGAGGGCTGTTGGCAGATGGTCGTTGGCAGTGGTTTTCCAGCATACGATGACCAGGTCAACCGGTTCGCATTCTTCCGGTGTGCGCGCGATGTTCGGGGTCGGCAGGTGAATGTCACCATACACGCTGTTGACTTTCAGGCCATGTTCGCGCACGGTGTCGTATGCCGAGCGCATGATGAATGTCACCTCATGACCGGCCTCTGCCAGGCGTGCACCATAGTAGCAGCCCAGTGCTCCTGCTCCCAGAATTGCTGTCTTCATGTCGTGAATTGTAGCATTCACACCCTTTTTTGGCAATAAAATTTGCATTTTATGGCAGGCACACACACTTTTGCCTTGCCATATCGTGCAGAAAGCGTTATTTACTAGTGCGTATCTCATCAATATCGGGCAGTTCATGCCCTACAAACATAAACCAGAACCATGGGTCAACAGCACCGTAAGGAAACGAAGCGCCGCCGTCGCAGCGCCTACATCAAGCGCCAGAAGGAAATCGCCAAGAACAGCAAGAACACTGCCCCCGTGCAGCTTGCTACCAAGGTAGTGAAGGCAGAGGATGCCGCTACTGCCAAGAAGGCTCCCGCCAAGAAAGACTGATGGCCGTCTTGATGGTCTCTCTAGAGAGAACCTCTTACGGAAAACCCGGTGCTGATTGTTCAGTGTCGGGTTTTCTTTTGCTTAGCGACTTCTCATTAAGTGGGTAGAATAGCTCAAACTTGTGTAATTACCCCGCTTTTTTACTAATCAAAAAAAAATAATTGTTGAAAAGTGTTGACAAAATGTTAAAAGTCGGCTACAAGGTGCGCAGTTGACACGAACCTCCAACAATTAGTCATTCGCAAACTGATGAAAAGTCTTTCTGTCAAGTCGCTGATGCTGGTGATTCTGGTAACGCTGGGTATCACCTCCTGCTCGCAGGTATCTCCCGAACTGCGGGCTCGTATAAACAAGGCTGAGGATGTTCTCGAAGCCTCACCCGCCCCCGAGCCGCTGCCCTATGCTGAGGGCTCGTATGAACATTTTATCTGTAATAACGGCTATCCCACCACCATGGCAATTTACCGAGACAAGGAGTTGCTCAGGAAAGCGGATCGCAAAAGCACCGTGCACATCTGTCTGCCGCAGCAGCGTGGTCGTCTCTATGTGGACGGCAAGGTAGCCGCCGACTGGCCGGTGTCGACCGGTGTGGCTGGTCGAGAGACCCCTACCGGCTCCTATACCATTATCGAGAAGAAGAAGGATTATGCATCCAACCTGTACGGTAACATAAAGAATGCCGCCGGTAAAACCGTGAAGCATAATGCAGATGCAAGCAAAGATACCATTCCCGAGGGTGGTCGTTTTGTGGGTTCGCCCATGCCCAACTGGCAGCGCCTGACATGGGATGGTCTGGGGATGCATACTGGCAAGGTTCAGGCCGGCAAGCGTCTGTCCCATGGTTGTATTCGCACGCCGAATGCTATGGCTAGTGAGCTATTCTCCATCACCGGCATGGGTACTCGAGTCTATGTGATGGACGAGTTGGAGTCGGATTATCCGGTGCGTCATCTGCTGTCGTTCAGTGAGCAGTATCAGGCTGTTCTTAAAGCTCATAAAGATGCCCAGAGCAACCTCGATAAACTTCGTAAACAGGCTGCGGACGAAATTGCAGCTCGCCAGAATGGCTCTCGAAAAGCGGAAAATGCTGCCGGTTAAGCCTTTTCCTTTGTAAAAAAGAGCTTTATTAGATTGACATACGGCTTTGATGGTGGTACAGTTTCGTTCCGGAACTGTACCACTTTCCGTATATTGACGGATCATGAATAGAGTCTGCTCAAGCCTGTGTGTGTTGATGATGGCAATTCTGCCGTCATGTCACAGTGTGTTCAGTCCCCGGCTCACGCCTGAAGATGAAAGCCGAATAGCGGCTCTCGAAGCTCAGATTAAGGCTGTGCCACGGAGGGACAGCGTATCAGTATACCGAAAGGGAAGTTACGAATTCTTCGTGAGCCATCGTCACTATCTGGATACCATGGTCGTGTATATCGACCATGAGCTTCTGGCTCGTGCAACAGCTGATTGCCCCATACATATCTGCCTTTCGCACCAGCGTGGGCGCTTGTATGTAGATGGGGGCGTGGCGCTTGATTGGCCCGTTTCAACCGGCACGGAGCAAACGCCTACATCCCGCGGCGCATTTGTTGTTCTGGAGAAGAAAAAGGAGCATTATTCCGGGCGTTTCGGTTCCATTCGCGCGGCTGATGGTTCCATCTTGGTCGAAGATGCAGACTCGCGCAAGCACACAGTCCCCCCCGGTGGTAAATGGGAAGGGGCTGCTATGCCGAACTGGATGCGTCTGACCTATTCCGGTATCGGCATGCATACCGGAATGGTACTGCCCGGTCAGCGTTTGTCTCACGGTTGTATTCGTATGCCCCATGATGTGGCGAACATGATATTTGACATCGTGCGATTGGGGAGCCCTGTTTATGTATCCGATGGGGTGGAAACTGCATTCCCCTGCAAGGCTGCGTTGTGTGAAGGCGATGTTCTGCGTCAGGCCGACAAGAGACGCAATGCTCTTCAGGAGCAACTCGCCTCTCTTCGCCTGGAGGCTGAACTGCGCGCTGTGGTTTACGCCGAAAAACTTTCCAAAGAAGAAGAGGCGCGTGAACGCGCCGAAGAAGAAGCCGAAGCCAAGGCGCGTGCCGAACGCAAGGCTGCTCGCGAAGCCGAACGCGCTGAGCGCGCCCGCCGCAAGGCTGAGGAACGCGCAGCCGAAGAGGCCCGCGAAAAGGCTGAGGAAGAAGCAGAGGCTAAAGCTCGTGCCGAACGCAAGGCTGCTCGCGAAGCCGAACGCGCTGAGCGCGCCCGCCGCAAGGCCGAGGAACGCGCAGCCGAAGAAGCCCGCGAAAAGGCTGAGGAAGAAGCAGAGGCTAAAGCTCGCGCCGAACGCAAGGCTGCTCGCGAAGCCGAACGCGCTGAGCGCGCCCGCCGCAAGGCTGAGGAACGCGCTGCC
>JAZNVF010000014.1:0-7217 GCA_045592685.1 Akkermansia sp.
AACCTTTGCGTAGAAAACGAAAGCACGCAGCATGGAATACTCGTGTCTTGGAACGTATTATGCTCGGCATTGAAGAGGAAATGCGTTGAGTTATTTCTGCATTTTCATGCCTGTGTCATATTTCAAATGCGTCTGCCCTGCGTAGCGGTTGATTATACTTGACCTTCCTTGCGGGTGTCGCGTATAATGAAGACATGGAAAATCTGACAGCGTGGGATTCTGAAGATTGGCTGCGGCGCTTTGGCGAGGCAGCGCGTGAGCGGTCTTTTTTTGATTTGCATGGTTTGCGGATATCTGTTTACGAAAATACGTTGGCTGCTGTGCAAGCCGGGAAGTACCTGAGCGAGGATGGGGTACCGGTGCGACTGGAACTCGATGGTGAAATGGTTCAGAATACCCGGTTCTATAAGCAGGAAATAGCGCGTGATACCACGGGGGCGGGCACGTACCATACACTGATAGAGGCCGTGAATGTTGATTGCCTGGTGTTTGCCCGCAAGCTGGTGGAGGCCGGTCATGAGGTGTGTGTGCTGAACCTGGCCAATCAGTACAACCCGGGCGGCGGGGTGGTAGATGGAGCCGGTGCGCAGGAGGAGTACCTCTTCCGTTGTTCCGATTACTACCGCTCTCTCTATCAGTTTGTGCATTACGGCCCGTCGTATGGTGTGGATTGTGCCGCAGAATCGTACCCTATGGATTGCGATTTCGGTGGTATTTATACACCGGGCGTGACCATTTTCCGAGGGCCGGAGGAGCAGGGCTACCCATTCATTGCCCGACCGTGGAAAGTGAACATGATTGCCGTGGCGGCCATTAATCGACCGGATACGGAGATGGTGGATGGCGAGGAGCGTATCACTCCCTATTATCTGGCTACAACACTGAATAAAATCCGCACCATCCTCTCCATCGCCAAGGTGAATAAACAGAAGGTGCTGGTGCTCGGCGCTCTGGGCTGTGGTGCTTTCCGCAATCCGCCAAAGCATATAGCCGAGATGTTCCGTTCGGTGCTGCATGAACCGGCCTTCGACGGGGTGTTCGAGAGGGTGTATTTTGCGATTAAGGAAGACCACAATTCGAGGGGGCGCGGCAATTTTGCGCCTTTTCAGGAGGTTTTTCCCCCCCGCACAAAGTCTGAACTGACGCTGCTGGGTACGGGAAATGCTGCGGTAACGCACTGTTACAATACCTGTTTCACTCTGCGCTGCGGGGCTCAGGTTCTGCTGGTGGACGGCGGCGGGGGAAATGGTATATTGGCTCGGTTGGAGCAGGCCGGGGTGGCTTTGAGCGAGATTCACGATATTTTTCTGACTCACACGCATACGGATCACATACTGGGGATTGTGTGGGTGCTGCGTATGGTGGCTCAGGCAATGAATGCCGGCAAATACAGTGGAGAACTGCATATCTACGGGCATGCCGAGGGCTTGCAGGCTCTCGAGACAATCTGCCGTCTGACGCTGCCCGGCAAGGTTTGCCGCCATATCAATGCTGATATTCTGCTGCATGTGCTTGACGATGGTGCCGCTTTCACTGCAGCCGGCATGCCCGCTCAGGCCTTTGATATCGGTTCGACCAAGGCAAAGCAGTTTGGGTTCGCGCTTCAGCTGCCGGACGGGCAGCGCCTGTGCTGCCTGGGGGACGAACCCTACAATGAGCGCGCTGAGGTCTACGCCCGTGGGGCAGACTGGTTGCTGTGCGAGGCCTTTTGCCTGTATGCCGACAGGGAGCGTTTCAAGCCCTACGAGAAACACCACAGTACCGCGCTCGATGCCGGACATCTGGCTGCCGGGCTGGATGTGCGGAATCTGGTGCTATACCACACAGAGGATAAAACCCTGACTTCGCGGCGAGCCGCCTATACGGCCGAGGCCGCCACGCATTTCGACGGCGTCATTCTTGTACCGGATGACATGGAGCGACTTCTTCTCTGTTGATTCTCCGATGGCAGGTAATCTCGGAAAACAAAAACGACCGGCGCCTTCCCAGGCTTTCCGGTCGATTTTGTACTTACACCTACTCTATGAAAACAGTTTTCTGTCTTCCACAGACCGGCTCTCACCCCGGCCTGTACTTAAGAGAACGCAATAATTTTGAAAAATCTACAGAAAAAATGCATTTTTTTCAAAAAAAGTTACTAGGGTGAGTTGATTCGTTGAATATCAATGCTTTCTATTTCTTCGTTAATGTCAGAACTTTTGGAATCGGTGAATTTATCTCCGAATATGCGGGAGAAATTCTCACCGTTTATGAAATCGGCAAGTTGCTGGTTGCCGAAACACTCCTGGTCAGCAATGTATTCGAGGGTTGGTCCTACCCGGTAAGCTATGGTTCGAGCCATGTCTGCTGAGGTACCCCAGCACTCCGGCCAGGGGGCTTGCGTGGCGAATTGGGCAAGACGAGCTGCACCGTTGACCAGTCGGGGGGTGAGTTGCTCGTGAGTTTCGGGTGTACAGGCGGCCAGCGTGTGCAGCATGCGCAGCAGGGCGTTTGAGATTGGGCTTTCGCAGTAACGTGCCGGCAGCTGCGGTGCCGGGCCATCTGTTCCGGGGCTGAATTGGCTGAAGAAGGGGCTGGTGGCATCTGCCAGCATGGCTGTACCCATGTCAGCGGCTTCGTCCTCAACATCTATCGTGATGAACTGCACGAACATCTCCTGTTGCGGTTTCTGCCAGAAACAGGGGGTACGCTCGATGTTGCAGGATATATGCAGTTGATATTCAGCATGATTACTGCCATTGGGACGGCGCACGTAGCTGACATCGCCTATACCGACCACCCAGGTGGCACGCAGCTGTGCCCACTTGCTGTGCAGTGGGGGCGGCGGGGCACTCACCAGCAGTTTGCCGCCTTCACAGCGCACTTCAACAGGCCATTCTGCCTGTGTGAGCTGCGGGTGAACTGACTGTTGACCTGCTGCATACCAGGTGCCGCGGTGCGGGTTCTGTAGTTGTATGGTGTGGGTGAACGCAAAGCTGCTTTCTTTCAATCGGTCGGGTAGCGGCATTTCAGTGCTGAAATGTCTGATTTCCTGAACTTCATCGGGACTCAGGGCGGGGCGTAGCCCCAGAGCCACGGTGCCGAGCATACCCAGAGCCAGGACAATCAGCGTGCGTTTGTGCCATTTTTTCATGCACACCATTTTATCTGAAAATCATGCCTGATTCAAGGCTTGTCTTCGGAGATGACAGGTATTATAATGCAACCGAACACGCAAGCTATGAGCAATATCTCGCAATATGCCAATCAGTACGTGCTGGAGCTGGTAGCCTATCAGCCCGGCAAACCCATAGAGGAAACCGCGCGCGAGCTGGGTATGGACCCCGCCGATATCGTGAAACTTGCCAGCAACGAGAACTCGCTGGGGCCCTCTCCGAAAGCCATTGCCGCCATTCAGCAGGCTGCCGCCGGGGTGCATATCTACCCCGATGGTGCATCTTTTACCCTGCGCAGCAAGATTGCTGAGCGTTTCGGGGTGAATTTCAACCAGACGGTAGTAGGCAGCGGAAGCAGCGAACTGATAGAGTTGCTGTGCCATGCCTGTCTGCACGAGGGTATAGAACTTATCGCGGCAAAACACAGTTTCTCCATGTACCCTATCATGTGCAAGCTCTTCGGTGCCCGGTATGTGGAGGCTCCCATAAAGCCGGACTTCAGCTCTGATTTGCAGGCTATTCTCTCCGCAATCACCCCGCAGACCCGCCTGGTGTTCATCACTAATCCCGCCAACCCGCTCGGAACGGTGGTGACTCAGGCTGAGATGGACGCCTTCATGGACGCTGTGCCCGAGCATGTCATCGTTGCGTTTGATGAGGCTTACATCGACTTCGCCGACGAGCAGCCCGATACGCTCAAATACGTCAAGCAGGGTAAAAATGTTATTCTGCTGCGCACTTTCTCGAAGGCCTACGGCCTGGCCGGTTTGCGTGCAGGGTACGGTGTGACCATTCCCGAGATTGCAGACCTGCTCAACAAGGCGCGTACTCCCTTCAACATGAACCTTATGTCTCAGGTGGCCGCTGCTGCCGCGCTCGATGATGCTGAGCATCTCGCAGCTTCTGTAGAGATGGTCAACCGAGGCAAGGAGCAATATTATGCTGCTTTCCGCAGCTGGGGGATTGATTTCGTGCCCAGTCAGGCAAACTTCATTCTTGTGAAAACGGGTCAGGGGCGCCGCGTGTTCAATGAAGCACTTGCAAAAGGCGTCATACTGCGCCACATGGATGGCTACGGGCTGCCGGACTACGTGCGAATCACCATCGGTACGGAGCGCGAGAACGCACGTTGTCTGGAGGTGCTTGCAGAAGTGCTGCAAAAGCTGTAAGACTGACAGCTGCCCCGCTTCTGAGTTATTTCCGACCCGGCAGCAGAGCTGTTGCCGGGTTGGTGTCATTCCACAGCTCCCGTTTTTTGAACATTTCCATCGTTTTGCTGTGACCTTGTACGGGTTACATGAAACTGTAAGCGTCTATATCGAGAGTGATGGTGATGTCGTCTCCCGTCTTGAGTACGGCAATCTCTCGCGACACGATGTCTGCGATGGTGCGGGCGCTGCGGGCGTTCAGGGTGCACTGGTAACGGAATTGCCCGTATGCTTTGGCTATGGGCGCCGGTGCCGGCTCGGTTATTTCCACTCCCGCCGGCAACACGCCGAGCAGGCGCTTATGCAGGGTGCGCAGCGAGAATTCGGCCAGCTCCTCTTGCGGGGAGCGCACGGTGAGCACGGCCAGGTGACGGAAGGGCGGAAAGTTGAATTGTTGCCGCAGACCCAGTTCGTTTTCGGCGAAACCGTCGGTGTCATGTCTTCGGGCGTATTGTATGGCAGCGGCGTGTGGTGTGTAGGTCTGGATGATGACTTCTCCGTCAATGTCGCCGCGCCCGGCGCGGCCTGCTACCTGGGTGAGCAGCTGAAACGTGCGCTCAGCCGCGCGGGGGTCTGGTATGCAAAGCCCCAGGTCAGCATTCAGCACACCCACCAGAGTCACCCCGGGGAAATCGAGTCCTTTGGATATCATCTGTGTACCCAGGAGTATATCTATGCGGTGGGCCCGGAAGTCGGCCAGAATATCGCGCAGGGCATGTTTGCGGGCTGTCACATCGGCATCGACTCGCTGCAGGCGGGCTTTCGGAAAACAGTTGCGCAGCACTCTCTCCACCTTCTGTGTGCCGTAACCTTCGAGCAAGATGTTCTTTTCCCGGCATTCGGGGCAGCAGCGTGGCACTACGGCGCGGAATCCGCACAAGTGGCATATCAGGCGGTTTTCCGTCGCGTGGTAGGTGAGGGGGAGTGCGCAGTGCTCACAGCTGACGACATGTCCGCAGTCGGGGCATTGGAGCGCCCGCGCGAATCCCCGGCGGTTGAGCAGCAGAATGGTCTGCTCTCCCTTGTGTAGTCGGTCCTCTATTGCCATGCGCAGGCGCTCGGAGAGTATGCCCAGGTTGCGCTTGTCCTTTGGTTCGCTGCGCATATCGAGCACTCGGGTGAGGGGCAGGCGTTGACCGTCTGCGCGGTTATCCATACGCAGCATGGTGTACTTACCGCAGCTGACATTGTGCAGACTTTCCAGCGAGGGGGTTGCCGAACCGAGCACGACAGCTGCTCCTTCCAGTCGTGCGCGCAGCACAGCCAGATCCCGACCATGGTATCGGGGGGCGTTCTCCTGCTTGTACGACGAGTCGTGTTCCTCGTCTACGATGATGAGTCCGAGATTCTGCACCGGTGCGAAGAGTGCAGAACGAGGGCCGATGGCTATACGCGCACGCCCTCGATGAATGGCATGCCATTCATCGAAACGCTCCCCGTCGCTCATGGCACTGTGCAGGATGGCAACTGCGCCCGGGGTCTCGGCAAAACGGCTCTTGAAGCGTGCCATGGTCTGAGGTGTGAGCGATATTTCGGGCACCAGGATGAGTACCCCTCGCCCACTCTTCATGACATGGGCCGCAGCTTGCAGATATACTTCGGTCTTTCCTGAGCCTGTCACCCCTTGCAGCAACAGGGGCTTGCTCTCCGGACTGTTATCGCAGGCCGAGATGATATCGGCCAGGGCAGTTGCTTGTTCGGCGTTAAGTTTCAGAGGGGCTGAAGGCGCGAACTCTTCGTTGCCTGCCGGGTCGCGTTGCACGGTTTCTTCTTCTATGCGGATGTACCCCTTGCTTTCCAGGGCTCGGCAGGCCGGCAGAGCTGCAGACCCTCCCAGGTCTGCCAGTGGTTCGCGCTTGCTCTCGCCGTTGTGCAGGTAGCGGAGAACGGCAGCCTGGCGTGGGGCACGGGCATTGATTTTGTTGAGAGTGTCATCATCCGGCCACTGCAGCAGCACTGCCACTTTGCGCGTTTTCTCCTCGTGGCGCTCGCGGCGTACCGGTTCGGGCACGATGCAGCGTATCATCTGCTCCACCGGTACGGCATAGTAACGGGCTGCCCACTCCGCCAGCTCCATCAGCTCCGGGCTGACAGCGGGGGTATCATCTATCAGGCGGGTGAGTGGTTTAAGGCGGTGCCCCCATTCGGCATCCGGCTCCACCAGGCGAATCACAGTCCCCGTGCTGGTACGACTGCGCAGCGGCACCTCCACCCGGCAACCGCGTGTCACTCCCTGCATGCCCTCGGGTATGGAGTAGTCCAGCACCATGTCGTTGAGCCCGTCCACCAGCACTCGTGCGGCGGTCTGGGCTATATCATCCTGAAACAGGGCCTGCTGCATGGCCGTGGAGAAAGTGGCTCTCAACTTTCTTCTTCCAGTTCTTCACGGGAGAGTATGTGCACAATCACCCTGGCACCGGCTTTTTCTCCGGCGGCTTTGGCCAGGGAGCGAATGGCCGAGGCTGTCATACCATTGCGACCGATGATTCTCGCTATGTCTACCGGTTCAAGCACCAGTCGCAGGCGCAGCACCTGCTCCTCTTCGTTGGCGGCAACACGCAGCTGTGCCTTGTCCGGGTGCTTGATGAGTGGGCAGACAACGGCGAGAATGTATTTGCTGATGGATTCGGTAAGCTTCTGCATGAGCGGTATGAACTGTTGATGCTATGATATGCTAAATCCTTTCACCTGTCAAGTACCTGCTGTGTCTGCTCCAGGGCAAACGCATTGGAGTAGTGTCATGCAAAACAGGTCATACAAAAACAGCCTTAAGCACCTCTAACGCAAAATCTTCCTGCAAGGCAGCCTTAAATTTCATTGACCGGTAGGACAACTTCGTTGGGTGCGTATCCTT
>JAZNVF010000015.1:0-19559 GCA_045592685.1 Akkermansia sp.
AACTTGCTGAATGCAGATTTCAGAATGCCGAATGCAGAATTAGCAGTTAGCGCGCAGCCTTCCGGCTGCACGTGGTCAGGAAAATCACCTGAGATTTCTCAGGTGATTTTGTATAGCGGTGCGCCAAAAGCCGCACACTAACTCATTATTCTGCCCTTCACATGTGTCCCAAAGATTATGGGAAAAGAGTCTTAAACGACATAAAGGCATAGTGTTCTGCGTGAAAAATCGCGTTGGAGTATCACCTGCTCCACCATCGGCAGTAAGCGTTCGCTTGCGGGTATATCGGCGTAAGCCGCTAATTTTCAAATCGCAAATCAAAAATCGTAAATCTACGTGTCCCAAATCTTTGGGACACGTGTGACAGAGATGTCGGCAGCGCATCGACAGGCTGGACGCACGCCGAACTCAACCATCCCGTTCAGCGCCGACAGAGACGTTGCTCGGGGTTCTTCTTCGCTCCGCAGGAGCTACACCGTGACAAAAAGCGAGTGCTGCGCGAGCTCGCGTTTACTCACTCTGCTCAAGCCAGTCAATAACCCCGGCCGCAATGGTACGAGCAAGCTTGCGGGCGTTGGCATCGGAGCGCAAGAAATCGACGTGAGTGCGGTTATTGACGTAAAGGGCCTCAAATACGATGGCGGGAATTCCGGCGGCATCGAGGGCATTCATCCACCCGGCAGAAGGTTGGGAACCGATATAACGGGGGAGCACTTTGATACCCTTTGAAAGCGCGGGGAGCTCTCGGCGCATGGCCGAACAGACACTCTCTGCCAGAGGGCGCCCATACTGACGGTTGCAAATCATCAATCCGGCGGCGGCTTTGCTCTGCCACTTGCTGCTGGTACTGTTGAGGTGCAGGAACACCACGCAGCGAGCCCCCAGATCGATAGCGTAGTCGGCACAGACCATACCGCAACCGATATGTTCGGGATAATGGGTCGAAGGATAGCGTTTAGCGTTCTTATCAGGCTTGTTGAGCTGCACAACCCCGGCAGCTCGACAGGCAGACAGAAGGTGTTTTTTGGTAGGAGCCATGCCCCGATTGAGTACAACGCAGGGGTAGCCGGCCGACTCAATAGCAGCCTTGACATCCCCCGCATAGGTACACCAGAAATCGTACTCACTCAGTGAACGATCGGGGGATGCAGCCCCACCGGACGTGCTCTGGTGCCCGATATCAAGCACAACGGGACCGGCAGCGGCATACACCGCACCAAGCAAACTCAGCATAAAAACAACTAATGCGCGCATCATTCAGGGTTGGAGAGATATGTAAATAAGTGCCGGTACAAACATGGACTTGTCCCCCAGAGGAATAGGTAACAGAACATACTCGCCATAGTCAAGATAGAGAACCGAGGAATCATGACAACGAGTGAAAGGCATGCGACGTATGCGCGGGCGACGGGCCTGCGGATTGGCCATGTAATACTGCAACAATGCCCGTACCCGCTTGCGCTCAGTTTCCGTGTTGATGGGGCAAATGTAGAGTTCCACCCTATCTTCCGGGGCAAAATGAGGGCGCAGGGTAAAACGGCGGGTTTTGCGGATATGGCTTATATTGAACATTTCGCCACTTCTTGCACAACTCACGCAGTAGTCGCCGTCGGGCAGCAGGAAACGGTGCAGGTACGGAGCAGGCTGCGGTTCATGTTCACAGACGGCAGAGGCCGGAGCGGCCAGGCTCTGCCACTCTGCCCGGGCTCTGCATGGGGAGGAGTGCTGCCCCACACAGCTTATGATAAGCTCGCTGCGATTGGCGGCCCGGTAGGTGTACCACTCGCCCCACGGTACACAGATAAGCGCCGTAAGCAATAGCAGCCATATATCCCACCAGCGGAACAGGCGACTGCGTGTCGGCGCCGAAGGCGGGTACGAGAGCGCCAGTTCAAGCTGAACTCCTTCCCCCTGCTCTGAGTCCTGAGCATCGGCGGCATGAGCACGACGCCGACCATACCACCAGCGCCGCCCCCACCAGCACCCCAACATCAGCAGTCCCACTATCGGAGCAGTCCACAGCCCGATTACCGCCACCCAATGCAATACCGGCCATAGCGGGCTATACCCCTGCAAGTCACACTCCCACACGTAGAGAGTTCCGGCCAGACGCTCTATAAGTATGCAGCAGCACACCACCATCACCAGGCGGCGCAGGGTTATCAGCCAGGGCTGACGAATGAATGAGCGCAGGCGTTCCAACATTACTCTGCATTATAGTAACATGTCGCACTGCTTGTCAACGACAAAAATGAAAAAATAACGATTATTCGGCACAGTTTCGCCCATTCCGCGACGTTTGCGCTCGAATCAGCTCAGTCTGTGACCGAATACGGCAGAGGCACGCCCACTGGCCTCGAGCAACGCGCGACGAGTCGCAGGCAGCACATCGCGGGGCAGCTCGGCATAGCCAAGACGGTCTCGAAAGTAGGCCACGGCACTCTGCGATATGGCAAAAATCCACTCAAACCCCAGAGCTTTTGCACGATCCTCTATAAAATGACACATGGCACGCCCGTAGCCGTGCCCCTCATAGTTTTTCTTAATAAAGAGACAGCCCAGCTCAGCACAGTTATCATCGGGGTATGGATAAAGGGCTACACAGCCGACGATGGTATCGTCGAGCGTATAGACGTAGTAACTGTCGATATGCTCGACGATACTTTCGTAGGTACGCTCAACGAGTTTGGAATCGACCACACAGCGGGCAATCATGGAGAGCAACTCCGGTATATCATCCTCTTTCAGCAGACGAATTTCACGATAAGAGTCGGTGTGCACCATGGCGCCCACCCCCTCTTCCGAAAAAATCTCATCGAGCAGCGCCCCACGGTGGCGACCGTCAAGCAAGTGTACTCGGGGCACTCCGCTGCGGCATACCTCGGCCGCCTGCAAAAGAGTATCGGCATGCGTACAGTCAGCACATGCACCGGCGAAAACATCTCGCTCACGCACGGCAAAGATAGGCTGCCCCCCTCGCCCGGGAACTCCACCCAGTTGCAGACAAATGTACTTAGCGGCGCCCAACTGCGCAGCCAGAGCCACACTGCCACTATCAAAGCGCCCTTTTGTGCCGGAGGCCACAACGGCTACTTGGCGACGTTCCACAATTTCACGCACGCGGGCGATAGCCGGCTCGCTGCTTGTGAGTGGCAACTCAGCAGCGGCGGCATGCACCTCGCACAAACCGGCGCGGCGCAGCAAGAGGGAGGTATCCTCCCCCTCAGCCACCAGCACCAGGCGCACGCCTATTTCATGCAATGCATCTACATCGAGCAAAGCATCCACCAACGGCTCAGCAGCCAGCAGCTCTTCGCAGATGTGCACCACGAAGAGCCGCCCGCGAAAGTAAGGCACGTACTCCAGAACTGAGCGAACGTTCATACCGTGCGAAAGAGAGAAATGGTGGAGATTAGCTCCGCTCTGCGAGCAGTGTGTTACTCAGACTTCTGCTCAGCAGCGGAATCCTCTGCCGGGAGTAGCTCGGGCAGCAGTTCCTCGTCGCCCGTAGCCAGCACACCGGGATTGGTTTCTCGCTTAATCTTGCCCATCACCTTACGGCGGGGCATGGCGAGCTTCTTCTCAGGCTTCATGCGCACACCGGGCATGGGGGCTCCGCTCACACTGGTGCCGACGGGAAGGTCGAGCTCAGGCATGGGGATTTCCTCCGTGGAGGGTACGGGCATGTCGGGAAGTTCCGGGGCTGCGGCTGCTGCCGACTGGGCACGAGCTGTTATCTGGCTCATCTGCTCGCGCAGCATGGAGAGCAGGTCGCCGTTGCCGAGGATGTCTGTCACGTCGGAGGACTCTTCTTCAGCGTTGCTGCTGGGCAGCGAGGCGAGGAAGTCCTCGAAGGCATTCAGATTGGTGGTACTGCGGAAGAGGTTGTTGAGAATCTCGAACTGGATGTTGTTCATGAGAGTCTCGAAAATCTCATAGGCTTCCTTCTTGTACTCCACAAGCGGGTCACGCTGCCCCTGAGCACGCAGGCGCACGCCTTCGCGCAGAGCATCCATGTCGGTAATGTGCTGCTGCCACAGTTTATCAATGGACTGCAGCATGATGGAACGCTCCATCTGGTCCACACGGTCGGGGCGCTCACCGGCCACCTTCTTCTCGTACATCTCGCGAACCTTGTCGATGATGATCTGAGCAGCCTCGTCGGGGGACTTGGTAAGGAAATCGGAATCTGCCTCACCCCAGCCGAGAGGGAAGGTCGAGTTGACCCACTGCAGCAGGTCTGTACGGCGCACGGTGCCGGTGTTATCCTCGTTGAGGTAGAGATCGCACTTGGTGCGGGTGCCTTCCTCAAGCTGCTCGTATATCATCTCGCGGGGTTCTTCGCAGAGCAGAGCCTCATTGCGCATGCCGTAGACAATCGTGCGCTGCTGGTTCATGACGTCATCATAGTCCAGCACGTGCTTACGCCACATGTAGTTGCGCTGCTCCACGCGCTTCTGAGCGCCCTCGATAATCTTGTTCATCAGGCCGCTTTCCACGGCCTCGCCCTCTTCCATACCGAAGCGATCCATCACGCGGGTCATACGCTCGCTGCCGCCGAAGTTGCGCATGAGGTCATCTTCAAATGACAGGAAGAACTGCGATGCACCGGGGTCACCCTGGCGAGAGCATCGACCTCGCAGCTGGCGGTCGATGCGGCGGGATTCATAGCGCTCCGTACCCAGTACGAACAAACCACCCAAATCAGCCACACCCTCACCCAGCTTGATGTCGGTACCACGACCGGCCATGTTGGTCGACACAGTCACAGCGCCGCGCTGGCCGGCACGAGCCACGATTTCGGCTTCGCGCTGGTGGTTCTTGGCATTGAGCACCTCGTGGGGGATACGGGCACCGCTGAGCATGCGCGAGAGGGTTTCGGAGGCAATCACGCTCGCGGTACCCACCAGTACAGGCTGTCCCTTCACGTGCAGCTCCTTAATCTTGGCTACCACAGCATTGAACTTCTCGCGGCGAGTCTTGAAGATAAGGTCGTTGAAGTCTTGGCGAATGCAGGGACGGTTCGTGGGAATGGGCAGAACGTCAAGTTTGTAGATATCGTGGAACTCGGCGGCCTCCGTCTCTGCGGTACCGGTCATACCGGCCAGGCGTGAGTACAGGCGGAAGTAGTTCTGAATGGTAATGGTGGCGTAGGTCATGTTTTCGGCCTCAACCTCCACTCCTTCCTTGGCTTCCACAGCCTGGTGCAGACCTTCACTCCAGCGGCGACCGGGCATTTCACGACCGGTGTTCTGGTCGATGATGATAACCTTGTCATCTTTTACCACGTATTCCTTGTCCTTCTCATAGATGGTGTAGGCCTTCAGCAGCTGGCTGATGGTGTGCAGACGGGCAGCATTCTCATCCAGGCGCTTGATGAGAGCGCCCTTGCGAGCCTCGCGCTCACGCTCGGTGAGGGTTTCATCCTCATCGATATTCACGAATTCGGTGCCAAGGTCAGGCAGCACGAAAGCCTCCGGCTTGCCGGGGCTGATAAGCTCGCGCCCCATCTCCATGAGGTCGGCATCGTGCAGCTTTTCATCCAGGCAGAAGTAAAGTTCCTCTTTCAGTTTGAAGAGTTCGAGCTTGCGCGGATCCTGCAGCAGGAACAGCTCGTACTTCTCCACCATGCGGCGCATCTCCACATCTTCCTGAGAGCGCATGTAAGCACGGTTGCGGGGCATACCGAGCTTCACCTTGTAGAGGCAGCGCCCGGCGGCGGTGGCATTACCCTCCTTAGCATACTGCTTTGCCTTGGTCATCAGTCCATTGCAAAGCTCAATCTGAGCCTTAACCACCTTTTCGATAAGGGGCTTGAGGGTGTCGTACTGCTGCTCGCGCTCGATGACGGCGGGGCCGGAAATGATGAGGGGAGTACGAGCCTCGTCGATAAGGATGGAGTCCACCTCGTCAATAATGGCAAAGTAGTGCCCGCGCTGCACCTGTGCACTGCGGGTGGAGGCCATGCCGTTGTCACGCAAGTAGTCGAAACCGAACTCGGCGTTGGTTCCGTAGGTGATGTCGCAGGCGTACATCTGGCGGCGCAGGTCATTGGGCATCATGCTCTGAATACAGCCAACCGTCAGGCCGAGGTATTTGAAGAGAGCGCCCATCCACATCGAGTCACGGCGAGCAAGATAATCGTTGACCGTCACAACGTGCACACCCAGACCGGTCAGGGCGTTCAGGTACACCGGCAGCGTAGCCACCAGGGTCTTACCTTCACCGGTAGCCATCTCAGCAATGAACCCGCGGTGCAGCGCAATACCGCCAATCAGCTGCACGTCAAAGTGTACCATATCCCACTTAATCGGCGTACCGCACACGTCAACCTCCGTACCACACAGGTTGCGGGCGGCGCACTTGGCAACGGCAAATGCCTCAGGCATAATCTGCTCAAGGTACTTGGCACGCAGTTTGTCAAACTTGGGTTCAATCTCGGCAAATGCTTTCTTGCCGGCCTCGATAGATTCCGCCGTGGCTTCTACAGAGGGCAATTTAGGAAAGATGTCTTTGAGCGATTCAAAACGGGTATTAAGTGTACCTGCATATTTCTGCAGGTCGTCCTGCCCGGCAGCAAGAATAACACCACGGGTGGGCAGGTCAATGGGTGTGAAGCG
The DNA here is from genome assembly GCA_045592685.1 of Akkermansia sp. GTDB lineage: Bacteria > Verrucomicrobiota > Verrucomicrobiia > Verrucomicrobiales > Akkermansiaceae > Akkermansia. The sequence continues at coordinate 6,621 of JAZNVF010000015.1, forward strand.
GTGCAGATATTTCTGCCATTCAGCCGTTTTACCGACCAGAAAATCGCGGTCCTTGCCCTGCCAGGCGGTTTCTATTTCAAGCATTTTCTTCACGATGGGGCGCAGCTTACGCACCTCGCGCTGGTTCTTGGAACCTACGATTTTATTGAGAATCCACTTAATCATTATCTTTGACGGTTAAAATTGACGGTAAAACGAGCCCGGGCGGAACACGCGCTCGCTGATTCTAGCATATCCACCCCGCTCTGGCAAGCATAACCCCGGTTTTCCTGTGCCATGTTGTGTCATGGCAATCAAACTACCCGCAATCACTAAAATTCAGAACCGGGTCATACCAATATCCCCCCATTATCGCATGTTTTATTTTTTTGCTTGAAGTGCTGTGAACAAAAGTCTAAAATGCCGGGCATGAGCAAACCAACCATCGCTGTATGTACCGCCCTGCTCGGCAGCCTGCTGAGTGCCGCCCCGGTCTATGCTGACTGGGGGAATTTATGGGAAGAAACACAAAAACTCGAGCGCGATGCCCGAGAGCTGGGAAAGCAGGCTCGCGATATCGGAGCACAGGCTTGGAAAGAAGCCCAGCGTCACTGGGATGCACTGGATATCAACAATATCCTGCAAACAGCCTTCGGCAGTGATGTCGATGAGGAATCCGCGCTTGTAGGGCGCTTCTATGATTTGAAACAACCCATCGACGGCAAATCGCGCCCGCTGCGCCGACAGCAGGTTGTCGAACTATTCCGCCAATTCAACGGCAAAAAATGGGACAGCCAGTTATTCGAAAGCTATTACTCACCCAGAGTGAAGCTCTATGCTCCATACTTCTACCTGCCTCGCTGCAAAGCTGAATACGGTCCGGAAGCATTCCAGTGCAACGAAAAATCAGAGCAACCGCAGGTGAGCCCCTCGGACTGGGTGGTGATATACCGGGGAATTGTCGCGGCACCTGAGAGCGGCACATTCCGCTTTGCCGGCATGGGAGACGATGTACTGATGGTACGATTCAACAACAAACTCGTACTCGAAAGCGGCTGGAGCATTCCCACCCGTGGCAGCATGACCCTGGGTACCGAAAAGGGGTACCAGCGAGAAATCAGTTCGCGTAAGGCAGGGCGAGCCCTCTACCAATACACCACCACCCCGCACTGGAACCGCATGCTTGGCGGCATACCCACCGGCACCCCCTTCAAAGTGCAGAAAGGCAAGAAATATCCTATCGAAATTCTGGTATCGGAAATTCCGGGCAACGAGTTCGGGTTCTGCCTGTTGCTCGAAGAACTGAAGAATACTAAAAAGCCCCCCTACGGCACACACACGCCTGACAAATCCCCCACCCTGCACCTCTTCCGAACCAACGAGTCTCTGCCGGACCCTGACCGTATACGGCAAGCTCTCACACGCGGCAGCAAAGACTACACAGTAAACGGGAACATGGAGGGACCGCCTTTCCTCGAGAATAGTCTCGTATGGCAGGTTGACTTCGCAGAGGCCGAAAAGCGTGGGCTCTTCGACCGGCTCTTCGGTAAACTCACCGGCAGCGATAAAGACACAGCCATGGGGAGCTCGCGTGAGGATGATGGCAAGGAAGAGCCCGAAGAGGAACAACCCGCCCCCGATGAGCGCAACAGCGGGGCTTCCATCTGGAACTCTCTGCTCGATTGAGTCTGCTCCGACTTGCCCATCTGAACCGGAATCCTGCTCGTAACAAGTTTTTTGTGGCATTTTTCACAAAATCGCCTATTTCTCCTTGCAATGGTAGGAATAACGTGATACCATGCCGCCGCAATCACCAAACACAAGCAATATGAACAGAGACACCATTTGCGTACAGAGCGGCTGGCAGCCCAAGAAGGGCGAGGCCCGTGTGCTGCCGATATTCCAGTCCACCACCTTCAAGTACGAGACAAGTGACCAGATGGCGCGCCTGTTCGATCTTGAGGAATCCGGATTCTTCTACACCCGTTTGCAGAACCCGACCAATGAGTGTGTAGCCAAGAAAATCGCAGAACTTGAGGGTGGCGTAGCCGCCATTCTGACCTCCTCTGGTCAGGCCGCGTCGTTTTACTCCATCTTCAACATCTGCGAAGCCGGCGACCACTTCATCTCGACGAGCGCCATCTACGGCGGCACATTCAACCTGTTTGCCGTCACCTTCAAGAAACTGGGTATCGAAGTCACCTTCATAGACCAGGATGCCCCCGAGGAAGAAATCCAGAAAGCCTTCCGCCCGAACACCAAGTGCGTGTTCTCGGAGACTATCTCCAACCCCTCTCTGCAGGTGCTCGATATCCGCAAGATGGCTGACATCGCCCACAAGAATGGCGTGCCGCTCATTGTGGACAACACCTTTGCCACCCCGATGAACTGCCGCCCCTTCGAGCACGGTGCCGATATCGTGATGCACTCCACCACCAAGTACATGGATGGCCACGCCACTCAGGTAGGCGGTGTGGTGGTAGACAGCGGCAACTTCGACTGGGCCGCTCATGCCGACAAGTTCCCGGGGCTCACGCAGCCGGATGATTCGTACCACGGACTGGTGTACACCGAGGCTTTCGGCAAGGGTGCCTATATCACCAAATGCACCGTACAGCTTATGCGCGATTTGGGCTCCATCCCCTCGCCGATGAATGCCTTCCTGCTCAACCTGGGGCTTGAAACCCTGCACCTGCGTGTACCGCGACACTGCGAAAATGCTCAGAAAGTGGCCGAATTCCTCGAAGCTCAGGAAGATGTGGCCTGGATTAACTATGCTGGTCTGCCCTCCAATCAATACTACGAGCTGGCGCAGCGCCAGTTCGATGGTGGTCGCACCTGCGGCGTAGTAACTTTCGGCATCAAGGGCGGGCGTGAGCGAGCCATTAAGTTTATGGACAGCCTGAAGCTCACCTCTATCGTGACCCACGTGGCAGATGCCCGCACCTGTGTGCTGCACCCTGCCAGCCACACCCACCGTCAGCTCAGCGACGAACAGCTCATCGAAGCCGGTGTAAAGCCTGACCTCATCCGCTATTCAGTCGGTATCGAAGCTGCGGAAGACATTATTGCCGATTTGAAACAAGCCTTTGCCGCCATTCAGTAACACGACAAAGCTCAGCTATTCCACAAAAAAGCCGCAGCAAACTACGCTGCGGCTTTTTCATGAATAATGTTCTGTTTAAGCATCGGTTTTCAGGCAACAGGCAGCACATACTCGACATAGAGCGGAACCTCGCCCAATGTCAACACACAACCGTCCGGCAACGGGGTCTGGGGACAATATGAGTCCACCTGCACATCATTCACAAATACGCCATTGGTTGACTGCAAATCCGTTACTACCAATCCGCCGTAGCTGATTTCCAGCCGTGCGTGCATGCGCGACACGCTCTCATCCGCCAAGGCCAAATCGCATACCCCCTCCTCACGCCCCAGAATCACACCACCCTCGGCAGCAAGAGAACAGAAAGGAATATCGTGCTTCCAGGGACTTCCATCCAACAGCAGTCCATAAAGTCTCAGGTGCCCGGGTACAACGCTCCGGTTCTTCGCAGCCCGAGAGAAAGCAGAATCTGCGCAACGGGCTGCCGAGGGTAGACCATCCCCCAACCCCCACTTGCGGCGCAAAGCATCATGCAACGGCAGGGGTTGCAGCAACACCCCGGGGCGTACGCCGACCATGCGCGCATTCTGTCGGCTCAGTTCACTGACAGGTAAAACCCTGTTCGGGCACAAGGCCGCAGCGCCATCTCCGTTATCCCCCTCAGCCACGCCCATGCAGCGTTGCACCAGCGCATGAGTCCGGGCTACGGAAAGAGAAGCCTGAACCGCAGCCAACTCAGCGCCAAGGGCGGTAGCCTGAACCTCCAGTTCCGTTATCGATTTTTCGGTATCAGATTCCATAGTCGCATATTCGTAGCACATTACACACAGCAAGGACCATCAGTCTATTTCCTCAAAAAATCCACCCCCCAGCAAACGCTCACCACGGTCGGCATCGGGTGCGTAAAATGCGCAGACCTGCCCGAGCGCCAGAGCACGCACGGGGGCATCGAAATCGAGGCGATACTTGTTGTTACCCAATGCCGTACAAGCTGCATGCACAGCGGCGGCACGATAGCGAGGCTGAGCCATAACCCGCTCCGGCAAGGGCTGAAGCGTGTTAGTAACCGAACCGATTACCGCGCTACGGGCATAAAGGCCGGGTGTATCTTGCCCCTCATAACCAAGTATAAGCCTGTTGCGCTTGAGGTCTTTACCTACCACCACGTAGGCCACACCCTCACGGGGAGATGCGACATGGTGCCCCTTTCTCTGCCCCATGGTAAAGAGGTGCAAACCATCGTGCCGACCAAGCACCCGCCCCTGAACATCTACGATATCACCGGGATTATCCGGCAGATAATGGCGTAAAAAATCACTCATTTTCACTTGCCCGATGAAGCAGATTCCCTGAGAGTCCTTCTTTTCGGCATTCGGCAGGTCGAAACGGCGGGCAAGCTCTCGCACCTCAGGTTTGGTGATATGCCCTACGGGAAACACGGCACGTGCAATCTGCTCCGGGCGCATGAGCGCAAGGAAATACGACTGATCTTTGTTGCGGTCGGCTCCGCGCAGCACATAGCTCCCCTCTCCCGGCACATCAAGCCTGTTGGCGTAGTGACCTGTAGCCACAGAGGAGAACCCCTGCTCAAGCGCATAGTCCAACAATACGCCAAACTTCATTTCGCGATTACAAAGCACATCCGGGTTCGGGGTGGAACCGGCACGGTACCCCTCTATCAGATAGTTGACCACACGAATGCGGTACTGCTCGATAAGGTCAACCACCCGCAGTTCGATGTCCAGTTTACGGCAAACCCCCAGGGCATCCTCAATATCACGCTCCCAGGGACACTCCCCGGGTATATTCTCATCATTCACCCAGTTTTTCATGTAAGCAGCGACCACCTCATGCCCCTGCTCTCTGAGCAGGGCCGCTGCTGCGGCGCTGTCTACACCACCACTCAGAGCAACAAGTATTTTAGCCATGATTAAGTTCGGTTATCGGGGTCAACAGAGAGGGAATATCCTGAGATTGATCGGCGGGTGGGGGCGGCAACTCACGGGGTGCGAGCAGACCTTGCTCAACCAGGCAGTCCGTCAGCAGGAGCAACGCTGCATTCACCACACGGGAAAGATCTGTGTGGTTTTCTGTACATATGCGGTCTATCTCTTCTAACTCAGCCACAGGGCAACGAAATATGTACACTTTTTTCAACATGCGCATTCATGATACCAGAATCCATACGGTTTTGCAAGACTGCTGTGCTACTCCACCCACATTTATCCCACATGAGCCCCAAAAGGAGGGCAACTACTTACTTTTCCCTTTACTAAGCAAAGGAAAAAGGGTAGGATGTCAGGCAACATGAATACACCTTTTACCGACAAGAGCCTGGATATCGCCTGGTCACAGCTCACACCTGAACGAGCACGTACAGAGATTCGCGCCGCCATCGAAACAGCAAAAGCCGCTGTGGCCGAAATCTGTAAAGTGGAATCCACCACTTATGAGAACACTTTCGCTGCGCTCGAAAACTCCGGCAGCGACCTCATGCGTGCCTGGGGGCGCCTGTCGCACCTGCAGTCGGTCATGGATTCGCCGGAGCTGCGCGAGACAATCAATGAACTCATGCCCGAAGTGGTCATCTACTCCTCGAGCGTGACTCTCAACCCCCAGCTCTACGCCGTACTGAAACAAGCCGCAGCTCAGCCCTGGGTAGCAGAACTCAGCGCTGTAAAGCAACGATTCATCGCAGAAACGCTGGCCGATTTCCGCGAGAACGGAGCCGACCTGAGCGATGAGCAGAAGGTTCGCTATGCCGAATTGACCACCAAGCTGGCCCAGCTCTCCCAGACCTTCGGCGAGCGCGTGCTCGATTCCACCAATGCCTGGGAGTACATCACGACCGCCCCTGCCGAGCTAGTCGGCCTGCCGGAGAGTGCTCTTGCCGCCGCCCGGGCAGATGCCCTGAGCAAAGGTCACGGCTCAGACGAAGCCCCGGCCTGGCGCTTCACCCTGCAGTTCACCTCGGTACAGCCCGTGCTCACCTTCGCTGAAAATGAGGAACTGCGCAGCCGCGTATGGCACGCCATGAATGAGAAAGGCACGGGCAAGTTCGACACTCAGCCGCTCATCCACGAAATCATGGCCCTGCGAGCAGAAAAAGCAGCACTGCTGGGTTACGAGCGTTACTCAGATTACGTGACGTCCCGCCGCATGGCCGGCAGTGGCACCACTGCGCTCAATTTCATCAACAACCTGCACGACCGGGTAAAAGCACCCTTCCTCGCTGAGCAGGAAGAAATTCGACGTTTCGCCGAACATACCGTCGGTACTCCCATACCTGTCATGAAACCATGGGACATCGGCTACTGGAGCGAAAAACGCCGCAAAGCTCTATACGATTTCGACAGCGAGGAGCTGCGCCCCTACTTCCCCATGCAGGGTGTGCTCGATGGCATGTTCTCCATCTATGCAGGGCTCTACGGCATACGCTTTGAGCAGCGAGCCACAGCCTGTATTCAAGAAGGCGAAGCTCTGCCCGAAGGCGCCGTGGAAGTCTGGCACCCCGAAGTGCTCTACTACGAGGTGTACGATGAAGAAACCGGCGAGCACCTAGGCTCCTTCTACGCCGACTGGTACCCGCGTGACAGCAAACGGGGAGGTGCGTGGATGAACTGCCTGACCACCGGTTGCCCGCCCATGAACGGTGAGCCGCGCCGCCCGCACCTGGCGCTAATGTGCGGCAATATGAGCCGCCCTGTAGGCGATACCCCGGCCCTGCTCACTCACCGCGAGGTAGAAACCGTCTTCCACGAATTCGGCCACCTGCTCCACCAGATACTCAGCGATGTGGAGGTCGAGAGCCTGGCCGGCTGCAATGTAGCCTGGGACTTCGTGGAGTTGCCCAGCCAGATAAATGAGAACTGGTGCTGGCAGGCGGAGGCTCTCAACCGCTTTGCCCGCCACTGGCAGACCGGTGCACCCCTGCCCGCCGAGCTGCTGAGCAAGATGCTCGCCGCCCGCAACTGCGGAGCTGCTACCTTTGCCATGCGGCAACTCTGCTTTGGCAAAATTGACCTTGAGCTGCACACCAACACCGCTACCTACGCCGGGCGCGATATCGAGGAAATCGACCGCGAGATTCTGGCAGACTACCGCATACCCACCACTGAGCAGGCCAACACGTCGCTGCGCTGTTTCACCCATATCTTTGACGGCGGCTACGAGTCAGGCTACTACTCCTACAAGTGGGCCGAAATGCTTGAGGCGGATGCCTTCTCCCGCTTCGCAAAAGAGGGCATCTTCAATCCCGCTACCGGGCGCGACTTCCGCCGCTGCATTCTCTCACAGGGCAATAGCCGCCCTGCTGCGGAGCTCTATCGAGACTTCATGCAGCGCGACCCCGACCCGGAGGCCATGCTCCGCCGCGACGGGCTGGCATAAGGGCATAGACAAGGTACCAGTTCCGATAGACAAGTCAGCAAAGCTCTGCGCCGCCTGACTTGTCTATCCTTGTAACTCGTCTTATCAGTATGTGCTTGACATTTGCAGCTCATTCAGTACAATCCGCGCATGCAGCAGGCACTGGAAATCATGGCCCCGGCGGGGTCTTTCGAATCATTGGCAGCGGCGCTGCGCGCCGGGGCAGACAGCGTGTATTTCGGCGTGGGTATGTTCAACATGCGCGCACGCTCCACCGTTAACTTCACGCCGGAAGACCTGCCGAAAGTCGCCAGGCTCTGCCACACCTGCGGGGCGAAGGCATACCTGACCTGCAACGTCATTATTTATGATGAAGAGCTCGAACCCATGCAGGAACTGCTGCGACAGGCCAAAGCCGCAGGGGTAGATGCCGTGATTGCCGCCGATTTAGCAGTTATATCCTACGCCCACAGCATCGGGCTCGAAGTGCACATGTCCGTACAGGCTAACGTGTGCAACTTGGCGGCGGTGCGCTTCTTTGCCGCCTATGCCGATGTGATGGTGCTGGCACGAGAATTGAAACTCAGTCAGATTCGCACTATCATCGACGGGATTAAGCGAGAAAACATCTGCGGCCCCTCCGGTGAACAGGTGCGAATCGAAATCTTTGCCCACGGTGCACTCTGTATCGGTATCTCCGGCAAGTGCGGTATGAGCCTGGCAGCCTACAACCACAGTGCAAACCGCGGCCAGTGTTTCCAGCTCTGCCGCCGTAAGTACCGCGTGACAGATACCGAGACAGGCTTTGAGATGGACATTGATAACCAGTACATCATGTCGCCCAAGGACATCTGTACCATCCGCGTGATTGACCAGCTGGTAGAGGCCGGGGTGGCCGTCTTCAAGCTCGAAGGACGCGGACGGTCAGAGGCTTACGTCTCCACCGTCACCTCTGTCTACAAAGAAGCCGTCACCGCCTGCACCCACGGCGAATGGAGCCCCGAAAAGGTTGCCGCCTGGGAGGACCGACTGCTGCATGTCTTCAACCGCCAGTTCTGGCATGGTGGTTACTACCTCGGTGAAGAGTGGGACACCTGGAGTGGCTGCTCCAACAGCCTGGCACTCGAACAGCGCCACCACCTTGGCAAAATCATACGCTGGTACCCCAAGGTTCAGGTGGCCGACATCAAACTGGAGGCTCACCCCCTCTCCCCCGGCGATAAGATTGAAATCACCGGCCCCACGACCGGCATTGTGCGTGTAACAGTGGGGGAAGTGCGCTGCGATGATGAAAACGGCAACACGCAAGTGGTACCTACCGTCCCCAAAGGCGGCAATGCTCTGGTAGTCATACCCGAGAAAGTCCGCCACGGTGATAAGGTGTATCTGGTAACCAGAAGAAAACTGAAGTGAGCATTTCGCTTCATTTTTACTTGACATTAGTGTGATTATCCATTAAGCTGCGCGCCATGTTCGTAGATCACATTCGTATATATGCCAAAGCCGGCAAGGGCGGGAATGGTCTGGCCAGTTTCCGGCGCGAAAAGTTTGTACCGCGTGGCGGCCCTGATGGCGGCGACGGCGGCGACGGCGGCAGCGTCATCCTGGAGGTCAGCACAGGCACGAATGACCTGCGCAATTATTTCTATGACCCTAAGCTGATAGCCACTGACGGCATGCCCGGCATGCATGCCCGCAAGCACGGTAAGGATGGTCGCACCGTCATCGGTAAGGTGCCGCCCGGTACCATCGTGTACCGCACCAATGCCGAAACCATGCAAGAGGCCACTTGGCTGGAACGCGAGGGCGAAGGTATCGAGTTCGAGCAGATTGCCGACCTCACCGAGCCGGGCGAGCGTTTTGTGCTCTGCCAGGGCGGCAAGGGCGGTCGCGGCAACTGGCACTTCCGTACCGCGACAGATCAGGCTCCCATCAAGTTTGAGTACGGCACCGAGGCCGAGAGCGGCGTTTTCTTTTTCGAGCTGCGCCGTATAGCGGATGCCGGCCTGGTCGGTTACCCGAATGCCGGCAAGAGCACCCTGCTGGGTACAATCTCCCGCGCCACTCCCAAGGTCGCCAGTTATCCTTTCACCACCTTGCAGCCAATTGTAGGTGTGGTGGAGTTCGAGGATTACTCGCGCTGTATCGTGGCCGATATTCCGGGTATTATCGAGGGAGCCTCCGAAAACCGCGGGCTGGGGCACGAGTTCCTGCGCCATATCATGCGCTGTCAGGTGCTGCTCTTCGTGGTCGATATGACCGGGCTTGAGCATGACCCGGTGGAGGCGATTCAGACCCTGCGCAAAGAGGTCAAACTCTACTCAGAGGAACTGGCAGAGCGCCGTTGGGTTATCCTGGCCAACAAGATGGATGACCCCACCGCCGTCGAAAATCTGGAAATTCTGCGCCAGCGATTCCCCAAGATTGAGATTCTGCCTATTTCGGCAGCCATGGGCGACGGCATACCCGCGTTCAAGGCGCGTCTCAAAACCCTGCTTGCTGAGTAATGAAGGTCGCAATTCTGAGCGACATTCACGCCAATCTGGAGGCCCTGCAGGCTGTTCTGGACGATGCAGCACAGCTACAGGTCACTCACTATGTGGGGCTCGGCGATGTCATCGGCTTCAATGGTGACCCTGCAGCCTGTGTAGAGTTGGCCATGCCGCTCTTCAAGGCTGCGGTACGGGGCAACCACGAGCAGGCACTGCTGCAGCGCGGACTCTTCGGAGTACCGCTCTACACTGCCATGATGGACCGCACAGCCGCCATGCTGGGTGCCGAGCTTGTGTCATGCCTGCGCCCTCTGCCCCGCAAGATGTGCTGGCAGGGGCTCACTCTGGTACATGCCAGCCCCACAGCAGGTGATGACTGGCAGAGAATCTCAACCGTGCCCGAGGCTCGGAATGCCTTTGCCGCCTTCACCGGTCAGCTCTGTTTCTTCGGACACACCCACCGCCCCACCATCTTCAGCGAGAGCGAGGGTAAAACCCGCCCCATACCCGTGGTGTACGACAGCAACGGGACGTTCACCCTGTCTCTGCAGAGTGAAAACCGCTACCTCATCAACCCCGGCTCCGTCGGTCAGCCCCGAGACATGGATTACCGCGCAGCCTACGGAATTTACGACAGCGAGTTGACTACCCTCACCCTGCGACGAGTCGATTACGATGTAGACGCGGCTGCGGCCAAGATATCGCGCACCGGGCTGCCGGATTCTTTCGCCGCCGACCTGAAGCGCGGGCACCCCCCCACCGGTGACTGATGAAAAAGCCCCGCCTGCCACTACCCAAGCAAGCGCTGACCTACGCCCTCAGCAGCGCCGTACTCGGCCCCTGGTCGCTGCACGATCTGGCGCGCTACCTCTACCCCAGACTCCGCGAGGAATTAAAAAAGCAGCAATACCCCGAGTCCAACAACCTGCCCCTGCTCTGGTGGTTTGCCTGGCCCATTGCCACGGCGCTCGGCTCCGTGGTGAATGATGACACACACGCCATTGCGGCAGCTGTGCTCTACATCATCTGCGGCTGGGTGCAAGCCGGGCTGAGTTACTTCATCACCTACCTCTACCCACACGGGCTTCCACAAGTAGAGCCGACCTACCGCCACTATAAGCTCAATGAATGGCTTGAGGTCTGGTTGCCCGCCTCTATAGGCGTGCCGCTGCTCCTGCTGGCCGCCGGCTGCGGTGTGGGCACATGCCTGCTTACAGCTTTCGCCATACCGGCAGCTGCAGCCCTACTGAGTTTGCGGCAGAAGACGTTCAGTGAATCTCGCTAAAAAATGATATTATTTAGTGTTGATTCAGAATTTCATCATACAAAGCAGCCAATCCGAGAGACATCGTTTTCTGAGAAAGCGCTTGCCTACATCGCTCTCGATCGTATTCTCCCATAGCAGTAGAAGTTCCAGCATCTTTTGTTATACTTAGCACACTATCCACCAGCTGCTGTTCATCATGAGGTGCAATGACATAACCGGATTTACCTTGCACTATATATTGTTTTGCCCCACAATCCTCAGTTACTACACAAGGCACTCCAATTGTTCGGGCCTCTTTGACAATGTTCGGGCAACAATCTGCCAAACTGGGGTGTACAAGACACCACGTTTCCTGTAACAACTCGGCAACAGTATCTCTGCTCACAAAACCAAGAGGAATAATATTTTCAGGTAAATCAGGATATGAAGCAGGTGCAATCCCTGCCATATACAGCTTGACATGACTCAGTTCGGGGCGAGAAAACGCCTTTATGGCGAGAGAAATATTCTTATATTGAGCATTTGTACTAGCTATCAAACAGGTAGGTTGTGGGGAAATTTTTCGCTCAACGGAAAAGAAACGTTCCTCTGCCGCATATTCCCATAACCTGACATCCGCTTCCGGCACCAATTCGAGCACACGCTCCCTTGCCCATTCAGACTCAGTCGTTATAATAAGCATTGATTCCAGAATCTCCTTTTCAAAACGAGATTGACGCTCTGTAAAAGCTCCCATCTGAGCACGCTGAACATACGCAGTGAGCATCCCCTGCAACGAAAACAACTTCTTACCGCAGAAATCCTTTGCGCACAAACCATACGCAGACTCGGATCCCCATACATGTACCAAATCCGGTTTTATACGTTTAAGAAACCGTCTGATCCTCAACCTATCGGGCCAATACCGTAAATATTGAGAAAGCGTTTTGCTCCCACTCGGAAGCAAATGCATATATTGACCATCTATTTTTTCCGTTCTCTCTTTTTTTACAGCCTTTGTCAAAACCACCCAATGAAACTCATAGTCTTCAAATAGATGTAACGTCTCGGAATCATCAGTAAATGCCTTCTGTAAAGAAGCTAACCACGGGGACGGATGCCGACCACCTCTCCCTATATTTTCTATATATATCCAGTATGGATAATCAGCCAATATTACTATTACTCGGCGCCCATCTTCCGTCATGACGCCATGCTACAGCTTATACAGCGGAAAGTCAAGACTTTAATTTCAGAAACAAAAGTGGGATAAGTTGTAAAATCAAACGCAACACCTCAAAGTTCCAGTAAAAAAATCTCCAAAAGAACCCAAACTGCCCTAGCAAGATGTGGGGATAGGAGGAAAGATGATAATGAGTCATTCCCCCGAGTGGGAGCAATAAATAAAAAAGGGGTGCTTTTCGGTGTTGTAGGTGGTACCTGTGAAACAAAATACAAACGACACTAAACGATGATGAAAAATCACTTACTGTCTGTGCTTCAGCCAGAAATTAAGTAGGAGGACTTTCGTCCCCCTCTCACACCACCGTACGTGCCATTTATGGCATACGGCGGTTTCCAATCAGCGTTTGAGGAGTTGATAAAAAGAGATATATCCCTCTGCTCGTAGCCAAGCGTTATCCATGCAGATATTCGCCGGTTCCGAGCATGCTATTCTCCACCACCTGCGCCCCATTGCTGCCACACCACTCCATAGCTTCCGCTTGGCTCCTATACTCTCGAGGAAG
>JAZNVF010000016.1:0-27043 GCA_045592685.1 Akkermansia sp.
CTGACAGTCTAGCATTATTTGCTTCTAAAATCAACAAAATCAATTTTTAGCGATAAGTCATTAAGAGTAAATTTCGTGAATATCTTAGAGGTGGAGATTGACCTGCTTGTATGACACAAATCCAAATGCGTCTGCCCTGAACCGCTACGCCATACAAAGCATGATTGCGAATACGTCGAAGTCATTTAGAGAGTTAGATTGCACGGGGCTGCAACATGTGTATAATGCGGCTGTATGGAGCGAGGATATCGGATACATTTTGTGATTATCTTTCTGTTGGTAAGCTTTAACCTGCGTATGAGTTTTGCAGCGGCGGATCCACTGCTGGTGTTTCTGATGCGTGATTTGGGTCTGGGTGTAGGAGGGAGCGGTTTGTTCGGCTTATTACCGGTGATATCACTGGGAATAGCAGCACCGCTGGGGGCAAGACTGGCGGAATATGTGCAACCACGGCGCTTGATTGTGTATGCGCTTGTAGTGGCGATTGCCGGGGTAGTGTGGCGCAGTTACGGCGGGATAGCAGGATTGTATGGAGGAACTGTGTCGATAGGTCTGGGGCTGGGCGTTACAGGAACCGTTATTCTGGGAATAGTGAAGCAGGAATTCGCAGGCTCTGCACCGCAACTGATGGGGGCATACACAGCATGCGTGAGCCTGGGCACGGCGGTGGGTTCAGGTGCTGCAGACCCGGTGGCGCTGGCCCTGGGGGGCTGGCAGCGGGGGCTGTTGTTCTGGGCTCTGCCTTTACTGGTGGCAGTATTACTATGGGCGGAGTTTATCATCTTCTCCCAGGGACAGCATGCAAAACAGCACACCGTACGCTCACCTATTACACCGCTGCTACGGCAGCAGAAAGCACGCGATGTCAGTCTGTTCTATCTCTTCCGGGTAGCCGGGGCATGGTTGCTGATAGTATGGCTGGCCACCCTGATGCGCCGACGCGGCCTGCCTATGGTAGAGGCCGGGCTGGTGTTGTCGCTCTCGACGGCATTCCAGATTCCTGCGGCGCTGCTCAGCAGTCATGTCGCAGACAAACTGGGGGGGAGCAACAGGCTGATAACGAGCTCGATTCTGCTATCAGTTGCCGCCTGTTGGGGAGTATTGACGGGGCCTCTGGAGTGGTGGCCCTTGTTTTCGATTGCCCTGGGTGTTGGGTTGGGCTGTATTTTCGCACAAGGCATGACACTGATAGTGGTGAGTTCCGCAGATGAGGATACAACGGTAGCACTGTCGGGACTGGCGCAGGGAGTGGGCTTCATCGGTGGCGGTCTGCTGGCCTGGGCCGCAAGTCCGGTTATGCTGACAAACCGACCCGATTTGTGGATGGGCGGGATTTACACGGCATTCGCCCTCTGCGGGTTATTCTTCGGGTTGCGTTGTAATCGCCCGGAGATATGCCGAGTATGACTCACCCTGCTACACGATAGACGGAGCAGGTTCTATCAGCCCGGCAAGCTCAGCCGGCAGGGGCGATCGAACCTCAATCTCACGCTCACCCAGCGGAAAACGCAGAGCACAGGCATGCAAGGCATGACGCTCAATATGCAGGCGGGCAGCAAGGGCGGGAGTCCACCCTTCTGCTATGAAATCAAGATAGTTTCTTTCGTCGCCGCCATATATTTTATCCCCCAGCAGGGGGTGCCCCAGGTATGCAGCATGAACCCGAATCTGGTGCAGGCGCCCGGTATGGGGAACACAGCGCAGCAGAGCAAGCGGGGGTAAGCCGTTACGGTCAGGTACGCGGCGCAGCACTTCAAACTCAGTACAGCAGTTTTTCCCCTGCGGGTGGCAACACTGCCGCACATGAATACGGGTGTCCGCCACAGACTCCATACGCAGAATAGGCTCATCACAACAGGCTGAAAACCAATCGGGCACTCCCTGTACAACTGCAAAATATTCCTTCTGTAACAAGCGCTGCTGCATGGCCTTGCCAAGTTCGCGGGCAGCAGGAGCGGTCTTGGCAATGAGGGTGATACCGCTAGTCTCGCGATCCAGACGATTGATGAATGACACCTGACCGCCACAGGCCAGTTCATAGGCAAGCAACTCGCGCACGCCATGCCAGAGCGTGGGTTCATTCTTCTCACCGGTCGGGTGGGTGAGCAGCGGTGCCGCCTTGTCGACCACCAGCACCTCAGCATCTTCGTACAGCACATCGAAGCGAGGCTGCACAGCTATGGGCATGTCAAAACTCATGAGAACACAGCAGGGTCAATAGCTGTCCACTCCCCCGGAGCAAGATTCAGCGACGCTAACTGCAGCGGTCCTATAGCCACACGCCTGAGCTCTGTAACCGGCGCCCCCACAGCGGCCAGCATACGGCGCACCTGGTGGTAGCGCCCCTCATGCAGGGTGAGTCGCCCACTGCACTCTCCCGTAAGTTCCAACTCGGCCGGCAGACAGGGCGTGCTCTCTCCCTGCAGCAACAATTCGCCGCTCGCAAACAGCCCCACAGCTTCCCCCGGTACCGGAGCCGAGCACACAAACTCATATACTTTGGGCACATGGCGTCTGGGACTGGTAAGCGCATGCACGAACGAACCATCATCCGTCAGCAGCAACAACCCGGACGTCTCTTTGTCAAGCCGCCCGACCGTACTCACACCATCTGCCCGGTTCATCCACCGTTGCGGCAACAAATCATACACCAATTCGCCTTCCTCCCGGTGGCTGCATGTGCACCCCGTCGGCTTATGAAGAGCAATGTACAGCCCACCCGGGAACTCAACAGGCTCCCCATCCACCAACACATCCGCCGGCTCTGCCTTCGCAGAGGGCGACTTCGCCACCTCTCCCTTCACTCTCACTCGCCCTCGCTTTATCCACAGCGCAGCTTCGCGCCGTGAACAGTACCCAAAACGGCTCAATATGGCATCTAATCTCATCTCCACGTCATTTTGCCACAATTTTTTCAAAAAACAAGGTTGAATTCGCGTTCATTTTGTGGTAATTGTAGTGTAAGAACCGCGCACACGATTGGCAAAGGATCAATTGTGGCTTACCTTATCTCTCTTACACACACTTATGATCACCATCATCACCGAACGTCAGCTGCCGCAGGCAGAAGCAGGTCTCTGGATTAAGGCTCAGCAGGCTGTGGCTGCCAAGAACTACAAATATGCCGTCAGCATTCTCAAAACGCTCGTTAAGCGCACCCCCGGGTTCCTGGAGGGGCGCAAGGTTCTGCGCGCCTGCGAGGTGAAATCTACGCCAGATGCCGGACGCCGCTCCTCTCTCTTCGGCGGCATGCGCATTACCACCGGTCGTAAGGATCCGGCCACCACCATTGTGACTGTGGAAGACGACCTGGAGAAAGATCCCTACTCCGTAACAGCCAACGAGGCTCTGTTCGCCGCAGCCAATGACCTGAACCTGCCCGAGCTGGCCGCCTTTGCCCTTGAGACCATCTGCCAGGGTCAGCCGAATGCCAAGAAGCACATGCACATGCTGGCCAACCACTACATCAAGCACGAGAACTTCGCAGAGGCCGCAGAAACTTATCGTAAGATTCTCAACATCGACCGCACCGACGCCATTGCTCAACGCGGCGAGAAGGACTGTGCCGCCCGCGCTACCATGAAACAGGGCAATTGGGAGGGCAAGGGAGACTTCCGCACCAAACTGAAGAGCCAGAGTGCCACAACCGATCTCGAAAATGCCGACAAGATGGGTCTGACCCGCGCGGAGATGGAGCAGCGGCTCGCCCAGCTTTCCGATCAATATGCAGCAGACAACACCAACCTGCAGATAGTGAAAGATATCGCCTCCATCTACGAGCAGATGGAAGACTACGCAAACTCCTACTCCTTCTACGCCTACGCCTTCCAGCTCAGCGGCGGCGCTGACCTCTCCATCAACGACAAGGCCATGGAGATGCAGGAGAAAGCCATGGCAGCAGAAATCGCTTATTACGAGCAGGTTCTGGCCGCAGACCCGAACAACGAAGAAGCCAGGGCTACCCTTGCTGCCCGCAAGAAAGAGATAGCAGAAGCCGTGGTAGCGGATGCCAGGGCCCGAGTAGAAGCTAACCCCACAGATGCACAGTTGCAGTTCAAGTACGGCCAGGCCCTGTTCGACGCCGAGCAGTACACGGAAGCAATTCCCCCGCTCCAGCGCGCTCGCACCAACCCGAACCTGCGCATCAAGTCCATGCTCATGCTTGGCAAGTGCTACGCCTCCAAAAACATGACCGATATGGCCATCCGCCAGCTCGAAGATGCTGACAAGGAGGTACTCACCATGGATGAAACCAAGAAGGAGATTCTCTACATGATTGGCTGCCTGTACGAAAAGGCCGGCAACAAAGAAAAATCTATCGAGAGTTTCAAGGTCATCTACGAGGTAGACTACGGCTACCGCGATGTGGCACAGAAGGTGGAGGCAGCCTATTCGTAAGGCTCTCGTTACCACCAGCAGAACTTCAGCGCCCTGTCTCACCCATGTGTGACGGGGCGCTCTTTTACAACACACAGCCCCCGCACCCGGCCACGTATGTCAGCGGGTACGAATGAGCTCGGTGGAACCATCGCGGTGCAGAGAAATGATGTGATGAGCGGATCCATCGGTAGAATGGCGTTTCTCGAAACAGTCTGCCGGATTTCCGCGAGCATCCCAGAAAAACTCGCGTTCCAGGGAGCCATCTCCGGCATATTCACACAAACGCTCAGCATAACCGCAGCAGGGGTTAAGACACGGCAGTCCATCAGCAGCATTAAAACACTCCCACTCTGTACTACCCTCAGGGTTAATGCGCACCACATGCTCTGCCCATACCCGGGCAGACTCTCGCATAAGGCCATCCTTCCCACAGTAGCGAGTACGCCGCAACTTCTCACCGGGTCTATTTTCCACCAGCACTGAAGTCGAGCCATCATCTGCATGCACGACTGCGGAACCGGCAGAATCCAGCCAGGTCGTATGTGATACCAATCCGTCACCGGAACACCTGACACGAACCACGGCCACCCCGTCAGCATTGTTCGCCATCTTGCCGTTCACATAGTTGGTGCGCTGGCTCTCGTGAGTCTCATCATTATACGTGTAGACCACCCGGCTCTCGCCGGCAGAATTGACCAGCAAACGCCCCTCGCCATCCAGATATTCTACCGTTGAGGGGCGACCATCGCTATCGTAGACAGTTCGTTCTTCGGCAAATCCGGGTATGGTCGGCACAATTTTCAGCCCGTCTGCATTGCGAAAAATACGCGCTGTGAGCCTGCCGGCAGGGTCATATTCAAACTCACGAATCGAAACTCCGGCTGAATCAGCCACAGGTTTTCCATGCTCATCATAGTTCAATCTGGCAACCACGCGACCGGACTTGTTGTATACCAATCGCTGCTCAGCCACCCTACTGCCGGGCATGGGACACACATCGCCGTCGGCAGAGCAATTCACCAGTCTGTTGAGACGACCGGCAGAATCGTACTCAAAGCGTATATGCGGCGCGGTCACCCCATCATGACCGGCGAAAATTTCACCCAGACCGGTCGGGGGTTCAGGTGCCGAAGTATTACACATTCCGCTGAAATACCTGACGGAAGGAACACCATCCCCCACCGTGAATACATGATAAACCCCCATCCCCATAACCCCCAGTAACAAACCAAGGGCAGAGAGAGTCCCCATATAACCCCATATATAACCCACGAGACGTCGCCACCATACACGTACTTTCGGTGCTGTTGCTGCCATGAGAGAAGCGACGCAGCAAAATCCCCCGCTGTTCAATATCAGTCAGCGGCAGAATCCGCATAGCACATCACACGCTCGCGCAGTTCCTTCTCAAAAGCACCCACTTCACCTGGCAGCATAGCAATCGGCCAGCTCAACAGGCGCATAGGCACGGCGGCAGAATCCGCATGATATGGGAGCTGCACGTGCTCCATGTGCAGCTCTATAAACCCGGCATTGGTATAAAACCGAAGCCGTCGTTGCGTAGTGGAATCTGTAACCGGCTCAATTTCCAGGACAATGGGGCGCCCCTTCGCCTGCAACCACCTCAGCACGGCCTTACCTATACCCTGCCCCCGACAGGCGGCATCCACCGCTAGGTGCTCCACAAACAGGCACTGCGACAGTTGCCAGTAAAATACCAGGCCTACCGCCTGAGCGTTCCTGCTGACCTGCACACACTCAAACCCGGGCTCAACAGCCATTGCCCGACAGTGCTGAGCCCAAGAGCGCCGCTCACAACGAGGAAAAGCCTGCTCACAAAGAGCCCACACAGCCCGCCAATCAGTCACCTGCTCAATGCTAATCACGGCTTATCGTACCCTTTTATCAGGAGCAAGACAAGAAAAAATGCTATTTTAGCCCCACAAAACACATTATTTTATCGACGCGACGACAGGCATGCGCTATTATAGGGTGCGTGAGCACAAAATGGAAAGTGGTGGAGTTGAAGGAATGCGAGTCTACGTTCAACGTGGCACGCAAAGAGGAGCCGTGGACTATCGTGAGCACCGAGCGCCAGCTAAAGGGGCGAGGGCGTTTTAACCGCACCTGGTTCGGCGAACCCGGTGGATTATGGGCTACCTATAACCTGCCTTTGGATTCGAAAGTCACACGCCACTGGGGACTGTTGCCGCTCGTAGCAGGGGTTGCCATTATCAAAGCCCTTAATGGTTATAACATCAAGGGGTTAAGGCTGCGATGGCCGAATGATGTGCTCGTAGGCCGAGAAAAACTCGCCGGTATACTGGTAGAGCGCCCCGCCAATGGAATGGCCTCCATCGGTATCGGGCTCAACATCAGCAACGACATCGAACACATCGCCCAAAAAACAACCGACCGGCCCGCACGTCTGCAGGATTTGCTCTACGCATGCCCCAAGGTCAGCAAAATGCGAACTCTCGTGGCAGATGCACTGGCTACCACTTTCCAGACTTTCGTCGAGCACGGAATCGTGGCTCTGAAAGAAGACCTCGAAACCGCATGGGGTAAATCTCTGCCCGTGGTTGCAATCACCGACAAGGAGAGAGTGTGCGGCTATTTCCTCGGTGTCGAGCAAGACGGCTCACCCATTCTGCGCAAGGCCGACGGCTCCACCGTCACCGTGCCCGGTATTACCGTCAACCGCATGAAAGAACTCATCTGAGTTGCAACCCAATCGCCGGATAGCCATGCCCGTACCGCAGAATACCATAGCGCTCATTTTCGACTTTGACCAGACACTCAGTCCTCACAACATGCAGGAGGACACCATCTTCCCGGAGTTCGGTATCAACGCCGAGCTTTTCTGGCAGAGGTGCAATGAGCGCAGCCAGAATGAAGGATGGGATGGAGAACTGAGCTACCTCAAGCAGCTACTCGACACTCTCAGCATAGACGGAGTGAGCAATGAAACGCTCAAGGGACTCGGCAAAAAACTCATCTTCTTTCGCGGCATTCCCGATTTCTTTGAAAAGTTTGAATCCCGGGCACTGACGGCAGAGCACCGATTCGCCGGTATTCATGTTGAATTCTACATCATTTCCAGCGGTATCAAATCCATAATCGACGGTTCCGTAATCCGCCCCTACATGAAAGAGGTGTTCGCCTGCGAATTCAGCGAGCAGAACGGTTGCATCGGCTTCCCCAAACGCGTCATCTCGCACACAACCAAGACCCAATTTCTCTTCCGCATCAACAAGGGCATGATTAAATACACGGAAGACGTAAATGACCACATGGATAGCGACCTGCGCCCCATCCCCTTCAAACACATGATATATCTGGGTGACGGCCCCACTGATGTACCCTGCTTCACCGTCATGCGCCAGCAAGGTGGCCTGAGTGTAGCCGTTTATAATCCAGACGACGAAACACGTGCAAGTTTCCGCAAGTGCTACAATCTCAAGACAGAGCAGCACCGCGTAGACTTCTTCGCCCCGGCAGATTTCCGCGCGGGTAGCCACCTCTGCAATATACTCGAAGAAACCGTGCGCAGCATGGCCGACGGCATATTACACAACATGCGCGCCGTCGGCAGATAACAACATGCCGGGCTGCCCCTCCCCGCCACCGGCAAAACAGAAGCAGACAACTGCACCTATTGACAAATCGCTGATTTGTGGCACAATAGGTGCATGCACATACGCGCCACTATAGCAACGATGTGCGCCCTGGGGCTGAGTTCAGCCGCCATGGGTGCAGTGCCCGAGCATTTTCAACCCCGAGCAAAAGAGCTGCTGGCAGATGCGATTGAGCTGGAGCCCAATGAGCACCAGCTCAACGTCATTTACTTCGTGGGCAACGACCGCGAACCGATAGCAGATTACGAGCGCCGTATCAGCGAATTGCTGCTCTACCTTCAGCAGTATTACGGTAAGGAAATGGCCCGAAACGGTCAGGGTAATCGCTCCTTCGGGCTGTCGCTCAAAGATAACGGAGACGTGCTCATTCACCTGGTGCGCGGCAGCAAACCACATACGGACTACGCCTACGGCACCGGGCATAATCCCTGCCTGGAAGAGGTGAATGCCTATCTGGACGCCGTACCCGGCCGCCGCACGGGACAACACATCTTCGTTATCATGCCCACTCACTACGATGAGCAGTACAACGACCTCAATCCCGGCGGCGTGCCGTTCTATGGACTGGGCACAAACTGCTTTGCTCTGGACTACGTACACTTTGACATTCAGCACCTGGGGCAAAACACACAGAAAGGGCACCTGCTCACCAAGTGGTATGGAGGGTTCGCGCACGAGCTGGGCCACGGGCTCAACCTGCCCCACAACAAGGGAACCGCCAGTGACAACGCCGCCATGGGTACTGCGCTGATGGGTGCCGGTAACTACACCTTCGGCTTCCGCCCCACCTACCTCACCGCAGCAAGCTCCCGTATATTGGCCCACTCCGAAACATTTGCGCCCAAAGGCACAACTACCAAGTTCTACACACAAATAACCCCGCCCACCGTGGTAGAGACGAGCTGCAAGCGCGTGGGAGACAGCCTGGAACTGCATATCGTCACCTCGCCCGAGGTGGTGAGCACGGTTGCCTACCTGCAAGACCCGCCCTACCAGGTGAACAGAGACTATGACGCCGTGCCCTTCGCCTGCACCATGAGCAAGATTGCCACCGGGCAGACTTCAGCCAGTGTATCGATACCGCTTGCCGAACTCAGCGAGCTCAAGAACAGCAAAGGCGGCGAAATGGGGCTCGATGTGCTCATGCAGACCTTCGAGGGTAGCCGGTTCCGCTGGAGAATCACCTTCGACCTGAATAAACTACCCGCCGATGGCAGCATCGACATGGGCACTCCTGTACTCTGGCGCGGATACTGATGATGATGAAGACCATTGCCGTGGATTTCGGCGGCACGAGCATTAAAATGGGCGTGACCCGTGGGGCTGATATTCTGGTGAAGGCCACCCCCCTGCCCACCGCCGTATACGACAGCCCGAAGGCCATTATAGAGGCCATGTGCCACACAGCCCGCGAGCTGCTGCAGCAGCACCCTGACTGCGCAGCCGTAGGGCTGGGCATGCCCGGCTGGACGGATTTCCACCGAGGGGTGCTCTACCAGCTCACCAATGTGCCGGTGTGGGACCACGAGGTTCCGGTGCGCGATATCATGCAGCAGGCGCTCGGACTGCCTGTTGTGCTCGATAACGACGCCAACTGCATGGCATACGCCGAGTGGCAGCTCGGTGCCGGGCAAGGGCTCGAAAGTCTTGCATGCCTGACTCTCGGTACCGGAATAGGCGGTGGTATCGTCATCCACAACCGCATGCTACGGGGAATGACCGTCTCCGCAGCAGAGCTCGGGCAGACCAGCATTGACTGGCGCGGGCGCCGCGGGCCTTTCGGCAATCGCGGTGCGATAGAGGAATACATCGGCAACAATGAGTTCGCGGCAGAAGCGGCCCGAGCTTACACTGCCGCCGGGCACCCCCGAACGGCCACCGAGTGCACGCCCTATCTGTTGGCAGAGGCCGCGCGCAATGGTTGCACCATAGCCCGTGGGCTTTATGCCGACTTTGCGGAAAAACTGGCCTGCCTGATAATGAACCTGATGTACAGCTTCGTACCTCAGGCAGTCATCATCGGCGGCGGAGTGGCAAAAGCCGGGGACCTGCTCTTCACCCCGCTGCAAGATAGCCTGCGGGAGCAACTCTTTCCGGTGCACTATGCAGCGCTGCGTCTGCTGCCGGCGCAGTTCGGGGCTGATTCCGGGCTGGTAGGAGCCGGACTCATGGCTGCCGACTATGCCACCGGCAAACTTTACTGACTATTTTTGAACACACGCGCTCATCCCAACATCTCACCATATGTTATGAACACACACGCAAAACCGAATCTCCCGGCCGTACCACCGGTTCCACGCCCTAAGGATCCAGGCTGGTGGAACCTGGGCAGCATACCCTTTTTCGTACTGATTCTGGTAGCAGCCGGTGCCGATATGGCCTGGCCACGCGGACAAGGTATGGGACTAGGGGCGGGGCTTGGCAGTTTTCTGGCCATCAACGCTCTGCTGCTGCTGCGCCGCGACTTCAGCCGAGGTGAGTACTGGTTCCTGCAGGGGCTGGCCCTCGTGAACTTTCTGGCTCTGTTCCTTTGCGGTAGTATCTTCAGCTGGTGTTGCAGCCTGGTGTTGCCTTTCATTGTGGTCATGCTGCCCACACACAGCTCATTTGCCGAGCCGAAAACCACTTACCGTAACTGGTGGTCATACTGGTTCGCTCGCCGCACGGACGAAGACGGCAAAAAGAGCCGCTTTGCAGCGCTGCGCAGACTGATGCCGCTCATCATCTGCATCGTCATCGGCCTGTGCTGCTTCGTCGGGTTCCTGTGCATCTTTGCAGCCGGCAATCCCGTCGTGGAAATCGTATGGAATACCATCATTACCTGGTGGAACAATCTGGTAGAGTTCCTGCACATCAGCCGCGATTTCTGGTTCCATGTTCTCTACTGGATTGCAGGGTTCACATGGTTCGGCATCTACTGTTTCGGGCGCCCTGTCAGCCTCCCGAAAGCCCCGGTTGCGACACAGGTCGAACCTGCCACCGGCGGCACAACCTTGCTGCCCTACCTGCCACTGTGCATGTTGCTGGGTATCAACGCCGCTTTCCTGGTAGCCACATCGACTGATATTGCCTACCTGTGGTTCGGCTCAGTACCCGAGGGCATATCACAGACCAGCTATCTGCATGAAGGTGCGGAATCTATCACCTGGGCCTCGGTACTGGCTGCAGGTGTACTGGTATTACTGTTCCGCCGCAACGGAGCCACGCGCCGCTCAACCTTCAGTCGTCTGCTGGGCTATGTGCTGGTGCTGCAAACCGCGCTGCTGGCCGTGAGTGTGTACCTGCGCCTGTACTACCAGATTGCCGACTACGGGTTCACCACCCGCCGCATAGAGGCCGCAGAAGCCATGCTGCTGGGGCTTGCCGGGTTAGTGGTGCTGGTTCTCTACATGAGCAGCAAGGGTGGATTCTGGAAATACACCAAAATCTGCCTGGGCACGGTACTGCTGATGGTAATTGCATTTGCCGCCTATACACCGGCGCGCATGGCCGGCACCCTGAACATGATGTATGTGGGTACCCACCCGCACTGGAAATTCAACCGCAGCGATTTCCGTATCGGGCGATTCGATGAGACCGAAAACCTGGCCTTTGCCGAATATGTCTACAACCACACCGAATCCACGCAGAAAGACGACACGAGTTCCGACAAGTACAGAGTCTACAACTCACCCCTTGAACTGACAGAGGAAAGCCTGAAACGCGCCGCTGAAAAAGTCGAAGAACGCGCCGCCGCCGGCTCCTGGCTGAACTACACCATCAGCATGCAACAGGATGTCCCCGCCGCAGAGCGTATTCTGGGGCGCCCCATCAGCATCAAGCTCGTACAGGAGCAAGACTGAGTCACAACATACCAGCTTGAATGTTAAAGCCGCAGTCCCTTCAGACTGCGGCTTTTTCAGAATCGTCAATCGGGCGATGCCGAACTTACTCAGCCCAGGTGAGTACCACCTTGCCGGACTTGCCGGAGTTCATCACATTGAATCCCTCTGCGAACTCTGTGTACGGCAGACGGTGGGTGATGATGGCAGAGACATCGAGCCCGCTGCGCAGCATGGCATCCATCTTCTGCCAGGTTGAGAACATCTCACGACCATAAATTCCCTTCATCTTGAGCCCCTTCCATACGAACGTATTCCAGTCGATGCCGGAACCACCCGGCTGAATACCCAGCAGGGAGATATTAGCACCATAGGCCGAATGCTTGATAATATCTTTCAGACATGCAGGCGCACCGCTCATCTCGAGACACACACCAAAGCCCTCATCGATGCCAAGCTCCTCGCGTGCTGCGGCAATGCTGTCCCCTCCTATCACGTTCACCGTACGGTCAGCGCCCAGCTTTTTGGCCAGACCGAGCTTGTAATCGCTCACGTCTGTGATGGTCACGGTACGGGCACCGGCCATCTTGCACACAGCGGCTGCCATGGAGCCAATCAATCCGGCACCGGTAATCAACACATCCTCACCCACCAAATCCCAGGAAAGCGCGGTATGGGTGGCATTCCCCAGCGGGTCGAGGATGGAGGCTATCTCCATGGGCATATCCTTATGAATGCGCATCACATTCGTATGAGGAATGGAAAGATACTCTGCAAAGCAACCGGGGCGGTTCACACCCACACCCTTGGTATTCGGGCAGAGATGGAAAGCGCCGCGACGGCAGTTACGACAGTGACCGCAAACAATATGTCCCTCGCCGCTTACAACCTCGCCGGGACTGAACTCCGTAACAGCCGAACCCACACGCTCAATGACGCCGCAGAACTCATGCCCCACATGCATGCCGACAGGTATAGTCTGCTGTGCCCAGGAATCCCAGTTCCAGATGTGCAGGTCGGTACCGCAGATGGCTGTTTTATAAATCTTAATAAGTACATCATTCGGGCCGACCTCAGGCATCGGCACCTCTACGAGTTCCAGGCCCTTATCGGCCTTTGTCTTGACGAGCGCTTTCATGTGTGCGGAGAGTGTACGCTTTTCACTGCATTTTGACAAGCTCAATATCATATTTGCCTGTCATGAGCCGGGGATTTTCCGGCCATAACAGACATCGAACCCTCTCGACCGCCACGCCATCTCAATCATACCATGATTCTGAAAGCCCTTTTCTACTATCTCTTCTGCCGAGACAGACAGCAGCAGGCAGACACCACCCCTGCCCTCGGCACTGATTTGAGCCGGTACCTCGGCCGGTGGTACGAACTTGCACGATTCGATACCCCCTTTGAGGAAGGGCTTGAAGACGTCTACACCGAATACCGGGCCTGCGAAGGCGGCAACATCAGGGTGAGCAATTACGGCATGGACGCCGACCACCGCAGGCGCGAGGCTCACGCTATTGGCTACCCCGTCCCCCGCAGCGGTCAGATGAAAGTAGCCTTTGTACCGTTCCTGCGCTTCCTTTCCACCCCCTACAACATACTTCATGTCGATTCGAACTACACCAATGCCCTCGTCAGTAACGGCAGCGGCTCCTGTCTCTGGTTTCTCAGCCGCCGTCCCACCCTCGACCCTGATTCCTTCGACGTCATGCGCCGGGAGGCCCTCCGCCGTGGTTTCGACCTCAGCGACCTGCACTATACCAAACATCGGTACAGGTAAGCAATCGGAAAAAACACACTCTGCCTGTCTTCTTTAAAACAACGAGATATCTTCTTGAGACAAGCGAGCACTACAGCTCACTGAGCGAAGAATTCGACAGCGGCGGCGTGAACGAGGGGGACGGTGTTCTGCACACTGATGTGAGAGGAATCGAGTCGCAGGTGGGCAGTTTCGGCGTAGAGGGGAGTACGCTGTTCGTGCAGGCGAGTGAGGATTTGGAAACGGTCGGGTGATTGCAGCAAGGGGCGATTCTGGCTGTGGGATGTGCGCTCAAGAAGGGAGGGAACATCGACGTTAAACCAAACGGTAAACCCCATGCGGCGCAGGATTTCGCGGTTGACTTTCTTCAGCACCACTCCACCACCGGTGGAGATGATGACGTTGCCCTTGCCGGCGGGGATGGTATCTTCTATGTAACGCAGGAGAGCAGTTTCGAGTGCGCGGAAATGGCGTTCACCCTCATCGCGGAAGATGTCGGAAATTTTCTTGCCTATCTGCTCTTCGATGATGGAGTCCATATCGATGAGAGGCAGACCGGTCATGCGGCTGAGTTCCTTGCCGATAGTGGTCTTGCCGCACCCCATCAGGCCGATGAGGATGATGGGGCGTCCCTTGGTATCGATGGGCAGGCAAGGCTCCATAAGTACAGATGAGGATTTCAGATTTCGGAAGAAGAGGCAGCGAGTTGCTGCGGGGAGATTTTATCAGATTTTTCGTGACTTGGCAAGACTGTAGTGTTGAAATGCGCAGCGTTCTGTGCTACACTGTCTGCGCCATGAGAGAGGAACTGCCAAAAAACGATGAAATCATTTATGACCAGCAGGCTGCCAAAGTAGTCAGTCGGCAGGGCAATTCCTCGCGCCACCAGGTGAAGCCCGGAGTAGTTATTGCATGGTTTCTGCTGGCGCTTGCTGCGGTGAGCCTGTGGCTGCTGCACCTGCTGGGGTATCTCCCTCTTCCTTATTGACGAGCAAAGCTCTGAGGATATCGAACAGGGAGGGGTGAGAGCCACGATTTCGGCTCATGAGCAGGGCGAGTGCGTTGTCGTGTATGTAGTGGTAGCCGGCTTCATCCCGCCGGCGGCCGTCGAAGCGCAGGTTGACATCTGCCGCACGGCAAGAGTTCCAGCGACCGCCAAGCACGGCGATATAGTCGTGCCCTGAGAGGGATTCCACCACGTAGGCGTTCCCCCACCAGGTGGCGGATGCGGGGCGCTGTGGTTTGTAGCTGCGGTCGGCGGGGTCAAGGGTGATAAGGAACACGCGCCCCTCTGTTGCTTGCAGAAGATGAGCCGTGCGCAGAGCCATGGCTGCCCCCATGCTGTGCCCTATCAGCACCACATCGGCAGCAGGGTTGGCCCGGCGATAGTCGCGAATGTGCCCGGCCAGGGCAGCAGCCCCCTGATCCGAGCTCTGCGGGTGGCCGGCATGCCAGTGGTAGTAGGCGCGGGTTTCTTGTGTGCCGAGACTCGGCAGCAGTTCCTGCACATGCGGCATGATACCGCTGATTTCATCCCCGAAACCACCTATGAAGATAATCGCCGCCCCCTTCCCGTCAGCAGTCAACGGCTGTTGAGGCAGCGGCTGGCGCAGCTCGGCACTGGCCACGGCAGCGCAGACTGGCTGCCCTGCGAGTACCGCAGAACAGCCAGCCGAAATCAAAACAAGCCGTAAAATATCAGCGAGCACGGCGCATGAGGGGCATGACGGGGTGCTGCTCAGTCTTGTCCTCGGGGGCGGGAGTCTTCTTATCCAGCTTCTCGATTTTTGTCACCGGTCGGAACGGGGTCATACAGTCATCGATTTCGCCGTAGTAGTGGTCTTGGGTCATGCGCACGACGTCTCCGGGCTGCAGGGTGGAGATGAGGTTGTTGACGGCGGCATCCTGCCCCGGTGTGTCGTTCTTCACGTCGACCATAATGACGGAACCGGGCTCGGCCTTGTCGTCACCGTACTTACCGGGTTTCTTGTAGTCCTCATTGTCGAGCACCTGGAAGTTGGCGACCTTGGTGGCATGGCCACAGCGGTCGGGGCAAAGTGCGGTGCGGAACATGCAGGGGTGCTCCTGAGTGCCCATGTAAACGGCGGTCACGGTGTTGGTGGCCAGCAGGTCGGCCTTTGCGGGCATGGGAGCAGCGGTCAGGCTCGGTATGGCGAGCGCAGCGATAGCGATGATGGTATTGATGAACTTCATGTTGCTGTTTATCGGGATTAAAACCGGCGCCATTCTTCCGACACCCGGGTGGCTCATTCATCCCCCCTCTCACGTGTCTCCGGCGTATGCCTCTCTTATATCACTCCGTTCCCCTGATGTCAATCTATTTTTAAGTGCCAGTTATTGCTCGGTAATAGCGAGAGGCTGCCGCATCATTCCTCTCTATCAAATTTCCTTCCGCATAAAGGGTTGGCGGATAGCCGCTTTATTCCCCATTCCAGCCAAACGGGTAAGTATAATTCAGCAGCATCGCGCCCCCTACCGCAGTCGATATAATCGCGAGCTCTTGCTGCCAACTGTTCCGGTTGATTGATATACCACCACCCTGTCAAGCTGAAAAACAAGGCTCTTTACGCAGCAGACAGCAGAAACCACCTGCACCGCAGCCATGGTGAGGCAGCATTCTGTAGCAAGGGAAATCCACCAGCGCGGAGCGGAAATCCGCCAGCAGCGGCACCTCAACCGCCTGCCAGCCGGGCACGCGTTTGAGGATGTAGGCCATGACCTTTTCATTCTCATCGGGGTCATACGTGCAGGTGGAGTAAAGGATATGCCCGCCGGGGTTCACGCAATGGACAGCTGCGAGCAATATGCCCTTCTGGCGTTTGGCGTTGCCATTGACCATCTGCGGCCCCAGACAGCCGGGGTTGCGTATTCCCTTGCACAGCAGGGATTGCCCGCTGCATGGGGCATCTGCCAGCAACAGGTCGAAGCAGCGCCCCTCCGCAGCCCACTGGTCGGGGCGCAGACCGGTGACCTCGACATTCGGCACGCCGCACTGCTGCATGTTCTGGCGCAGGATACCGCGTCGCTGGGCATTCACCTCGTTGGCCACATGCTGCTGTGGCAGGTAGCGGGCAGCCATCAGCATGCTCTTGCCGCCGGGTGCTGCGCACAAATCCAGGCTGCTGCCGGGGGGAGGCACGACGGAAAGCGGTGCGGATTCCCAGCAGGAGGATAAATCAAGCGAGTAGTACAGTCCTGCCGCATAATCTGCATGCACCGTGGGGCGTTCGCCCTCGGCGGGCACATACACACGCGGGGGCAGCCACTGGCATGCAGATGTGTCGGCACAGGCGAAAGGTGGCACATAGTCGGGGGGAGCCAGGGGTGAAAGCACGACCGCCGCTCGAGACGACGTTCCGGCACGCATTGCCGACACGAGCGCGGTGGCCTGTTCAGCGTTCAGTCTGAGTCTGGTGCAGAGTCTCAATTCTGCTTTACTGGCATGGGAGAGCGGCATCACGAATCTTCATTATTAGCCACACTGAGCGCCAATCTTGCGGCACCGATTATGCCGGCGTCATTGCTGAAGTATGCGGGCAAAATCTTGATTTTCTCGTAGTGCGGAGGGTAGAGCTGCGCTTTCAGGTAGCGGCGGGTCGGACCGAAGAGCAAATCACCGGCTTTCGCCACACCTCCGCCGATGATGAAGGCCTCCGGGTTAAGGATGTAGTGACAGTTCATCAGGCAGGCAGCCAGCTTGCGGCCGATGTCATCCCACTGAGCGAGTGCAATGGGGCAACCTGCTTTCGCGGCGAGTTCCAGCTCCATGGGGCCGCAGTCGTCGAGGGCACGCGATTGCCCGGCTGCAGCGTATGCAGCCTGTGCTCCGGCAGAAATTTCACGGTGGCCGATGTAGTCCTCTATCGCGCCCTGATTCCCGTAATAACCGATACGGCCTTTGTAGTCGATGGTCATCTGCCCCAGCTCACCGGCCGCACTCAGGTGGCCACGCACGAAATGCCCTCCGGCAATCACGCCGGAACCGATACCCGTTCCGAGGGTGAGACACACGAGGTCATTCATGCCACGCCCGGCACCGAGTTTCCACTCGGCGTATGCCATGCAGTTGGCGTCGTTATCAACAGCGGCGGGCAGTCCGGTGGCATCGGTCAGGATGTCGCGGATGTGAATATCGTACCAGCCGGGAACATTGGTAAGGGAATCCACCACACCGGCCTTGTGATCCACGAAACCGGGCAACCCCATTCCGACGGCCTTGGCCGCCGGATAGAGTTCCATAATATGCCGCAACCGCTTGCCTATTTCAGCCACGATATCATCCGGTGAGGGGTAATCACCTGTCTGCATGGGTTGCCCTTTGAAGATAATTTCAGTTCCCTGAACAACGGCAAACTTGATAGTTGTGCCGCCCATATCCACACCGATAGAAAGCTCTTCTGCTGCCATACGCCGGTATACTATCACATTCCGGGCGCGCATGAAAGCCAAAAGCGCCGGAAACGTCAATTTATTTACTGCGCCTGGAATTTTCTGGCAAGTTCGTTGAGCGAAAGGGGAACCATGGTGGGTTTACCGCCCGGGGTGCAATAGGGGATTTCACAGCTCAGCAAGTCATTGAGCAAAGGAATGGGGGCTTGCAGCCAGGGGTGCAGGTCCTCGCGTGCGGCATATTGGCGGGCTAATATGCCTGCATAGGGTTCAAAGGGATTGCGGCTGCGCTTCAGCCGTTGCTCGCCACTGGTAAATATCTGTATCAGTTCGTGGACAAAATCGCCCACTTTCGGCAGGCTCAGCATCATCGGCACGGCATCTATGCGCAGAGTGCGCTGACCGAAGCGGGAAATCCGGAACCCGGCTTTCTCCAGCTGAGCGCTGACCTCAAGCGCCACACCGACATCGCGGGCATCCAGATCGAGCATAACGGACTGCAGCAAGCGCTGCGAGTGCAGCGGGCGGTCGTTGCTGCTGAGCAGCCGCTCGAAGAGTATGCGTTCGCGCGCAGCACGCGGCGAAAGCAGTACCAGTCCCTCGGTGTTCTCGAAAAGCAGGTAACGCCCACCGCAGATGCCAACATAGCGGAATTTGTTCGCGCGTGGATAGGCAGAGGTATCATTCCCGGCGGGAACTTCGGCAGGGACAGCGGGGGAAGACTCTGTGCTAACAGGTGCCGGCTCTGCGACTTGTGGCAGTTCCAGCTCCTGCTGTATGGGTTCAATGACAGGACTCAACTCCAGGACGGGCACCGGGGGTGCCGCAACAACAGGGCGAAGCAACATACCGGGGGCGGTGGCCTGTTCTTTCCGGACAGGAGCAGCCGGCACCGGTGCTTTCGGAACCTCGATTTCCGGTTTGGGTCCGACGGGCTTTGTGACAGTCTGTTGTTGCACCAGCAGGCGGGGGCGGGGCTCAACACAGGGGACAGACGGAGCGGTATTCTGAGGTTTGGCGGGCGTGGGCTGCCCCACATCGACAGAGCCCCGCGCAGCCGGATGCTCCTCTGGCGCGCTCATAACTTCACCGCGAGCATGGTTTGCCAGTGTGACTGCCACGGCATCCATGATAGTGGTGGTAATGTCTGAGGGGCGCAGAAAACGCACCTCTTTCTTGGCCGGGTGTACATTCACATCGACCAGGGCGGGTTCTACCTCCAGGTAAAGAAACAGCGCCGGGTGCAGCCCGGTGGGGAACCCACCGTAGCCATCGCGTATAGCTCGGGTAACTATCTTATCCTCTATCGGTCGCGTGTTCAGAAACACAAATTGCATGCGGCGGTTACGGCGAGCCTCGCTCAGTGGCATGAGGAACCCGCTCACATGTACACCGGGACCGTCCAGAGGGTTGATTCGCAGCAAACCGGCTGAAAGTTCCCGCCCAGCGAAGTCGGCAATTCTCCGGCGCAGGTCAGCGGTACCGGGCCAGTCAAATATCGTCTGACCGTCGCGCACGTAGACAAAGCGCAGGTTGGGGTATGCAAGCGCGTGCAGTTTGATTTCGTGCTCAATGTGACCGGCTTCTGTCTCGTTACTCTTCAGGAACTTGCGGCGCACCGGGGTATTATAGAAGAGGTTCTGCACATGGATATCGGTTCCCGGAGCACAACCGGCATTGCCCGGTTCTTCGGGTATCCCACCCCGGCAGATAATGAGCGTACCTTCCACATCCTCAGCTCGGCGGGTAGTGATACGAAGTTCCGACACGGAGGCTATACTGGGTATAGCTTCGCCGCGAAACCCGAGTTTCTCGATGGATGAGAGGTCATCGAAATTGATGAGTTTACTGGTGGCGTGACGCTCCAGGCACATGAGGGCATCCGCCCGGCTCATACCGCAACCATTGTCAGTCACGCGTATAAGCGATACACCACCGCGCATGATTTCCACTCGCACCATGGTAGCCCCGGCGTCGATACTGTTCTCTATGAGTTCTTTGACGACAGAAGCCGGGCGCTCCACGACCTCGCCGGCAGCCACCTGGCTGGCCAGCACGTCACTCATGCGGTGAATCAACTGTTCTCGGTTCTTCTCCATCATGCGCGGGCTATGGTAGCACTTCGGAGCCCCTTCGTCAACACTGCATGTCAGCATAGTGTGACTGCAACACCGGAAATGACTTGACTTTAGCTTGACTTAGCGCGCGAGTACGTGCAAAATAGCCGCGCAAATACCAGACATACTATGCTGCTTTCCATTACAAGATACGGTAACCCGGTACTGCGTGCCGTCAGCGCGCCTGTCGAGCATGTGGATGAAGCCATCCATGCTCTTGCCTCGAACATGATAGAAACGATGTATGCGGCCAACGGCATTGGTCTGGCGGCACCTCAGGTCGGTGAAAATCTTCGACTGGTAGTCATAGACATTCCCGAAGATGAAGAGGAAGGCAGCGAGCCGGAAATGGCGACAATCAACGGGGAGCTTCGCCCCATCCGCGACATCATGCCGCTGGTATTCATCAACCCCGTTCTTGAGCCCTATGGCAAGGAATACCTCTTCACCGAGGGGTGCCTGAGCGTGCACAACATCCGCGCCAACGTCTCTCGCCCCGAGTTTGTGAAAGCCACCCTGCCCCAGCTCGATGGTTCCGTGCTTGAGGTTGACTGCGGCGGTCTGCTTGCTCGCTGCCTGCAGCACGAGTGCGACCACCTGGAAGGGTTCCTCTTCACAGACCGTGTTTCTTCGGCCGCAAAAATCACGCTGGCAAAGAAACTCAAGAAGCTTGCGCAACAAGGCTGAGCCACAGCGCCTGCAACATGCAGGCGTAAACAGCTCGTCTCGGCACTTTCACGCGCCCGTTTTCCGGCCTTGTTCTACGGAGCAAGGCTATTGTTTTCAAGCCAATAAGAGCCGGTAACATGGCCGCAAATCTCAGCCTGAACCCACGCAAGCGCCGGCAATAGTCCAGGCCATCGTTCATATAATAAGCAGCACGGTTCAGCCACTTACCGGGTGCCGAACACAGGTAGGAACGCCCTCGGAGCATATCCTCCTCGCGGTCACGTAATATATTGATAAGTTGCAGTCCCCGCCCATAACGCACCCCGGCCTGCTCCATCAGTTCGCGTAACTCCGGAGCACAAAATCGCTCACCGAGCGCGGCATATCCCAGCGAAGTCCAGAACTCCCCCACACAGCCGGCCACGCGGTAAGTGTAGAGTACCGTCTCCTCGTCACTCTGCACCTGACTATGCTGCTGAAAGTATGTGATATCCCACAGTTGCCCCTCGATAATGGTAGCCAGAACCCTGCGGATACAGGCCTGTTGGTCCTGGGGGAACGTAGCCAGAGCGGCCAGACAATCACTAAAACGCTGCAAGAGAGTACTCTCTGCCGGGTTGGCCTGAGCAGCTGCCATTTCCCCGCCCAAAGTCGAGCTCAGGGTTGCCAGGTCATCGGCCCCGGCGCTGCCGTCGATGGCACGCCCCATGGCCTGCAGCACCTCTGCACGGCGTTCGGGCTCTGCGGTTGAGGTATCAGCCACACTATCAGTAGCTCGTGCCAACATATAACCAAGAGCCACCCCCGGGCGCATCTCGGCCGGCAGCCAGTATATTGTCAGGTAAAACGAGCGCGACACTGCCTTGAGCAGTTCGCCTGTCAGGTCACAACCCCGATTCATGGGCACATTATGCTACAGATTCTCCCGACATGCAAGGTAAATTCCCCGAGCGGACTGTTTTCCGGCGGATTCAGGGCACGCTTGCAGGGTCAGGCAAGGGTGCGACCTCCTGCCCCGAACAAAGTACTGTAGGTCTGAAGGGCGTATGAATCCGTCATACCCGATATGTAGTCCACCACATGCAGGAAACGATAGCGAACATCTGCACTGCGGGTCGGGTCTGCGTGAAGTACGGCCCCGATTTTACGCCCGACCGTACTTTCCGGTGAGCTGACCCAGCGCAGATAGAGCTCCATGAGACGGTGTATAACATTGAACCCGGTAAGCTCAATCTTCAGCACACTCTCATGGCTGTAGATATACTGTACCGACCAGGCTTGTACAGTCTCATAAGCACCGGCCAGCTGAGAGTTTTTCATGAGACTGCCGGTGAGTTCCCCCCGCATCATAAGAGGGTAAACCAGTTCAAGCGTGCCGCGAAGAGCGCGGATGCAGGCTCCCACGGCACAGGCTCTCGCATAGCGTACAGCAGCAGTTGCACCGCTGCGGTCACACTCACGGGCAATACTCTCGCGCATTCTGTCGCTAAAATCACCCAGAGTCGCCAACTGAGTTATCACATCGCGGTATGAGATAATTTTGGAGATGTAGGCATCTTCAAGATCTGCAATGAGATAGCTGATATCATCTGCAGCCTCCATCAAGAAAGCCAGAGGATGACGTGCCCATACATGCTCCGCCAGGGGCGGCAAGCCACACATGGCTGCCACATTGCAGAAGTTGGGCAACTCTTCGCGGGCGATGCCGAATTTCTTGTAACGAGCGGCGGCCCCTCTGCGCTGGCAACCGGTCAGGCATGGATATTTGGTAAAAGCGCCGAGAGTGGCACCTGTCAGGTCCAACCCCAACCCGCGAATAGGGTCACAGGTGCGCGTCAGCAGGCGAAGCCCCTGCGCATTGCCCTCAAAACGAAAATCCGCACATTCCTGCGGGCAAAGGCCGGTGGTTACCGCCTCGGCCACTGCCTCATCTATAGCACTCTCGCCCGAATGGCCGAAGGGGGGATTGCCCAGGTCGTGTGCCAGACAAGCAGTAGCCACGACATCGCCCATGACTGTATGTAACTGCGGCGTGGCAGAGCAGCCATCGTGAGCAATTGCTATATCAGCCAGTTCCTGAGCCAGAGAACGCCCTACATTAGCAACTTCGAGACTGTGAGTCAGGCGCGTACGCACATAGTCATTGCGCCCGAGGGGGAACACCTGAGTTTTGTCCTGCAGGCGACGGAAAGCGCTCGAGTAGAGCACCCGCCCATAGTCACTGTTAAAGGCGGTGCGCCCGTCATCGCGACGACCGGTGCCACTCAGGCGCTCACAGGTAAGTAACTGTTCCCAATCCATGTCCGCTATTGTAGGCAAGCGAACCGCGAATGTCAACCATAAGCCGCAGACTGACGCACACACCTGCCGCAGAACAGCTCATGCGCGGAGCTATGCAAACACAGGAACCGAGGAATGAGCATCACAGCACGTTGTTACTCCACTGCGGGGTGGGCTGCGGCTCGGCCAGACCGCAAATGCGATCTATCATCCTGTCCCAGTATTCCTGCCCCTGCTCGATATCAATCTGAATGCGCAGGAAATAGATAGGTACCTCCATCTCACCGGGCTTCAGGAATCGCACAGCATCTTTCTCCGTAGTAACGATGATATCCATCGCGCGATCTGCACAGCGCTCGACAAAGGTTTCCAAATCAGCCTGATCGAACCAGTAATGGTCTGGGTAGCGACGGCGGATTTCAACGTGAGCGCCAAGGTCTTCAACCAGCCCCTCGAAGCTTTCCGGACGAGCAATACCGCTCATGCAGGCGACATACTTATCTTTCAGGAAAGAGAGCGGTTTTCGCTCACCTGTGAAGATATTTTCGAGGTAAGACGGTCCGTGATTGGTTACAATGATATCGGCGGTTTTATTGTATTTGCGGATGGTGGAGATAAGCTCGCCCTGCGGCTTGCCACCGCTCTTGGTCAGAATGATGTAACTGGCTCGAGCCAGACTGGTGCGGGGCTCTCGCATGGTACCGCGCGGCAGCAACGAACCGGTACCGAATGGGAAACCGCAATCCACCAGCACGATGTCGATTTCGTGCTTGAGCTTGAGGTACTGCATGCCGTCATCGAGAATGAGAGTGTTGCGCCCGAGCTGCTCGATGGCAAATATGCCAGATTTCACGCGATCTTTGTCAACCAGCACAGCCACCCCATCAAGATTACGGGCCAACATGAAAGGTTCATCTCCGGCATAAAGGGGGCCAAGGTAACGAGTAACGCCGTCACTGGCAATCTTGGGCAGATTGTGCACCGGCTTACCGGCGGCATCGAACCACTCCTGTGGTTCATCCAAAGGCTCACTCTTGTAACCTCGCGTCAGAATGGCACACTTTCGCCCACGCTCAGCCAGAGTGCGCGACAGCAGTTCAACCACCGGCGTCTTGCCGGTGCCACCAGCCGTTATATTCCCCACACTTACCACAAAGGTACCAAGATAACGAACCGTTTTCAGACGCCGGGTAAACAGAAATAATCGAGCCTTTATCAGTATATAGAAGAAAAAACTGGCAAACCGAAGCGCACACTTCATCAGCCACGCGCGAAAACCATGCGCTCGCCCGAACACCACCTCGGTGCCCCACTCAGCAAACTCATCCATGCGTGACTTCATGACGGTTATTCTACCCCACTCACCATCACATGTCAACAGAGAAGATACGGAAAAATTAAATAATCTCGCTGCGCATGGTGGCACAGCCCGCCCGGGTATATAAATTTCCCCTCCCGGCTCCTGCTACATGGCGAAAGAGCCAGGGGGGGTAAATTATGAAAACGGGCTTTTACGACCCGGGGTGGATTACTCTATAGACCACCGGATGGTGCGGGCATAGGACTGCCCGGGGCGCAGTTCGATACTGGGGAAATGTGCCTGGTGGGGGGAATCGGGGAAGTTCTGAGCTTCGAGCGCCACGCCGCCGCGCTTCAGGGGGAGATAATCGCCGGTGTACACTTGCAGACCGGGAGCATCTGTTGCAAGTCGGAGTGTACGCTCGCCATTTGTGAGCACGGCCACCTCCTTCACCCCGGGAGCAGTTGGCAGGACATAGTTATCATCATACCCGCCGGCAATGGCATCGGGAGCATTGCGCTCGCCCAGACATGCGGGAGAGGTGAGATCATAGAGTGTACCCTGCACCGGCAAAATAGCACCGGTAGGGATATTGGCCACCATGGGCGTGTAAGCCGTGGCAAGCACCTGCAGCAGGTGGTTATCCATTGTACCCTGACCATTGAGATTCCAATATGCGTGATTGGTGAGATTCAGCAAGGTCGGAGCATCTGTCACTGCCTGCAAATCCAGCGTCAGCGTGTTCCCTTGCAGGGTGTAGACAGCACGCACCGTCACCGTACCGGGGTACCCCTCATCGCCATCTGGCGATGTCAGGCTAAGCACAATACGCGTTGAATCGGCACTCTCTACCACCCAGGGTATATCCGAAAAACCGATTTTACCACCGTGCAGATGATTAGGTCCATTGTTGACAGCCAAGGAATATTCGCGACCATCCAGCACGAACCGCCCTCCGGCTATACGATTGGCTACCCGCCCGCACACTGCGCCACAGTAACAAGTATCTTCCGACAGCTGCTCCGGAGTCTTCGGGCCGTATAACATATCAGTACCATCGTACTCAAAACTCAGCACGCGTGCGCCTACATTGCACACTCGTACACGGAGCACATCCGAGCAGAGCGTGTATGTCTCAGTCTTTTCTTTCATCATCTTCATAATGTAAATTTTCTCAATTTTGCGGAGCCGGTTTACTCAACCACGACTCTACCCGTCCATTCACGAACTCAACATATCCGATTTCTCGGGGAATATACGCAGTCGAAATGTATGGAGTGCCAAAACCATACCACCCGTAGGGCCCCCGACAGGGAAAGGGAGAATCATTCATTACCGTAATCGGCTCATAGCCCCGGTATATCCAACGCATAATCTTCTTTCCGCCTATTTCGCCGACAGTCGGCGGAGCATCGGGCTGCCCCCAAGCAAGATAAACGGCGTCCTCTTTCATACCCTCGCAAATTTTCCCCTGCTGAACCAAGGCCTGTTGTTCTACGGGTAAAGCCTTGAACATAGCGGGATTTTTGGCGATTCTATCAGCCGGAGTAGGAGCCTGGCACCCCGCCAATGACAAGCAAAGCAAAGCAACGGCAATAAGCATTTTCAGACCTCTTTTTACTACATCATCCATACGGTCATGACAATACCACGAAATTTCTTGCTTGCCAAGAAAAAAAAACAGTGATAGATTAACGGCGACAATCATGAAAGCAATCTATTCCATACTTACACTGTTGGCAGCTCCCGCTCTGATTTGCCAGGCATTCGGTGCTGAAGTCAAGGGTATTCTGCAAGGTTTATTGCCCACCAACGGCACAATGAAGGCTGGCGTAGCCGTAAATCCCCAATTCAGCCCTGAGTTTATAGAACTACAGAAAGCCTTGCTCACCCGACTTCAGGGACTTTCCTCCGAAGAACAACTGGCTTTCATGGAAAAATACGATCCTCTCACCCTCATTGCCTATGATGCCAAGCTCTGGCCCGATAAAGCCGAGTACGACAAATACAAGGCCGAGTGGAAAAAGGCTACAATACAACCCGTACGCGAAGTTGCAGTGGGGCTGAGACATGCCGTCAACAATGTGTGGACCGTGCTCTCCCTGACTACAGATGCCCAAACCAGACGCTCGGCACCCTTAACCATCAGTGCCCTCTCGTACGATTCTGGCAAAAACGCATGGATTTCCAACAACGGCGAGCTTACAGCCAAGGATTACCAAGCCACGGAAGACAATGTGTACGGTGCTCAAACCGGTCAGGAATGGAGGCTGGAGAAGGAGGACTCGCTCTCCAAAATGTCCGAGTCTGTCCGCGTGACTCGCAACACTGATGGCAAGGCATTCTACATTTTCTACTCCTTCAGCGAGCGCTCCACCATATCCAACGCCGTTATTGCCCAAGGTGGTTACACGCTGATGTTCCCGCTGCGCAGCACTCAGGTGAACATGGGCACCCCCGGTAGCCGCAGATAGCGCACGTTTGCCGATTTTACTAAAAAAAGACCGCAGTTTCTACAACTGCGGTCTTTTTTTGGTACGACCGACGCGATATGCGCACTGCGGTGAAAGTCCGCGCGGAGCCGCGATGATGCGGAATCCCAGACCTGAAGAACAACTGCGGGGAGGTAACAAACCGTGGGAAAGGAAGTTCGAGGGGAAATCCCG
>JAZNVF010000017.1:0-3146 GCA_045592685.1 Akkermansia sp.
AGTCGGGATTTCCCCTCGAACTTCCTTTCCCACGGTTTGTTACCTCCCCGCAGTTGTTCTTCAGGTCTGGGATTCCGCATCATCGCGGCTCCGCGCGGACTTTCACCGCAGTGCGCATATCGCGTCGGTCGTACCAAAAAATCACCCGCTGTACAGAAGCGTACAGCGGGTGACCGAAAATCGTGTATGCGATATTACACGGAAGCCTTGATGATGGCGGCGAAGGAGTCGGGCAGCAGAGCTGCACCGCCCACAAGAGCGCCGTCGATGTCGGGCTGGCTCATGAGCTCAGCAGCGTTGCCGGGCTTCACGGAACCACCGTACTGAAGGCGTACAGCCTCAGCAGCCTCAGCACCGAAGGTGTCAGCGATGACGCCACGGATGAAGGCATGAGCGGACTGAGCATCCTCAGCGCTGGCGGTCACGCCGGTGCCGATAGCCCACACGGGCTCGTAAGCAATCACGAGACCGGCCACCTCAGCGGGGGTAAGGCCCTCAAGCCCCTCCACCACCTGAGACTTAAGAATAGCCTCAAGCTGGCCACCCTGGCGCTGCTCGAGAGTCTCACCGATGCAGTAGATGGGGCAAATACCAGCTGCAAGAGCCTTCTTAATCTTCTTGTTGATGTAGGCGTTGGTCTCACCGTGGTACTGACGGCGCTCGCTGTGACCAAGCACCACGTAGGTGCAGCCCAGCTCGTTGAGCATAGCAGTGGAAATCTCACCAGTGAAAGCACCGTTGTCGCGATCGCTCACATCCTGAGCGCCCACGCCGATGCACTTGCAGTCACCGAGGGTCTCCATCACGGCAGGAATCGTCACGAAAGGAGGCACGATTACCTTGTCGACGGCGATATCGCAGGTCTTCTCATCCTTGAACGCAGCGAGGAAAGCCTTAGCTTCCTTCGGGCCCATGTTCATCTTCCAGTTAGCGGCAATAATAGGTTTGCGAGACATAATAATAAGATTTGTCTGTTCTGACGACACAAGGGTACCTTGCGATGGGATGGAAGTCAAGAAAAATCAGTTTTTACATGTATTTTGAGCTTGCAATAAGTACAGAATATGTCAGAATACAAGCCGGATGATTGGCGCAATAATCGGAGATACGGTCGGTTCCCGTTTTGAGTGGGACAACAATAAAAGCAAAGATTTCACGTTTCTGCACCCGGAGTGTTTTCTGACAGATGACTCGTACATGACCCTGGCAATCGGAGCAGCGCTGCTGCGCAGTCGCGCAGATTTCAGCGATTTGAGCACACAGGCTGTACAGTGGATGCAGGAAATAGGGCGCGCATACCCCGACGGGGGCTACGGAGGAAGGTTTGCCACCTGGATTTACGAACAGCGACCTCAGCCCTACAACAGTTTCGGCAATGGTGCAGCCATGCGCGTAAGCGCCGTGGCCTACGTGGGCAACAGTGAGCAGCAGGTCAAACAACTCAGCCACGCAGTCACCTCAGTCACCCACAACCACCCGGAGGGACTCAAAGGGGCTGAAGCTACAGCCATGGCCATCTACCTGGCTCGCACCGGCAGCAAACTCGAAGATATCCGCCGTTACATACGCCGCAATTACTACGATTTGAACTTCACACTCGATGATATCTGGGAGGATTACTGTTTCAATGAAACCTGCCAGGAAACCGTACCGCAGGCTCTGCAGGCTTTCTTCGAGAGTACAGGATTCGAAGATGCCGTGCGCAACGCCATTTCCATCGGCGGCGATAGTGACACTCTCGCCGCCATCACAGGAAGTGTGGCCGCAGCCTATTACGGCGTTCCTCGTGACATCCGGCAGAAAATCCTGGGGTATATGGACAAGTTTCACCTTGCCATCCTGAGCGAATTCGAGCAGCGTTACCCGACTGCGGCAAAGTAATGTCAGGGCAGAAATAGCCGTAACTCGGGTAGACGCTCCACGAGAGGCTGCAGCGCGGCCTGCGTGGTGGGCGAGAGAGAAAAACCGCCACCCTCAACCTCCCTGTCGACAAGTAGGCGAAGGACAGCAACACGGGCATATTGTTCAGCCATGGCTCCCACACGCAGGCGATCAGCAGTGCCCCCCTGCAACAGATAGTCAAGCACCGGCTGCAGCTCTGT
This sequence comes from Akkermansia sp., assembly GCA_045592685.1. Classification (GTDB taxonomy): domain Bacteria; phylum Verrucomicrobiota; class Verrucomicrobiia; order Verrucomicrobiales; family Akkermansiaceae; genus Akkermansia. The sequence goes on from JAZNVF010000017.1 coordinate 2,103, forward strand.
CAGCGCAGCAGAATTCCCCTGCTCCAACGCCGCCACAAAATCACGAAAAAAAACGGTAGCTGTCTTGTAATCCCGACACAAACGCACATCCGCCAACTGCTGCGGCCATTGCAACACCTGCTCCCCACCCATGGCCACAAGCATGCGGCAAAGCTCTGCGGCCACCGCCGGTCGGCGCTCACCTGCCAGCACCACCTCCACCTCGTGCGCCAGGCGGCTCCACTCTTCAAAATACCCCTCTATGGCATCTTCTTCACAGACCACGCACATGCCCATATCCCCCTGAGCCACCATACGCGCCCAGCGCCCCTGCCAGAGCATAGCGTCTGCCAGCAGGCAAAGCTGCCGCAGCTCGGCAGGCGGTAACTTGCGAAGTTCTGCCACCAAGGGCAGAATCTCATTGTTTATCGTGAGGGTTACCTGTGAGTGGCGCTCGGGAATCTTCAAATCATAGCGCAGTGTTGTCAGCCCCTGTGCCAGTTGGCGCACCATAGCCAGATGCCCACGCAACACCAGCTCCGCTTCTGCCGCCTGTGAACAGCCCGGCTCCACCCCTCCCCTGGCTACTCCTGCGGGCAGCATGGGGCTGAGCAGCAGCAACAATGTCATCCATAATATATTCCGATGTACCATATTCTTTACAGTATGTTTGAAATCAGCAGTGTAAATATTCCAGACTGCTAACAAGCGCCTGTAGCTTGTCCTGAAAATCGGGCTTTCACCGCAGTGAGCCCATCCAGTCGGCTGTTGCCGAAGAGCATGCGGCGAATGACAGCCAGCTCACTGAGTGCGGTGGTCGATACAGTGTCGCCCACATGGTAGAGGGTGCGCTGCAGGTCTGACTGCGGCGGGGCAGCGAGTGCATGAGCATCGAGCTCGACATCGAGCACGGCCGGTCCGCGTGCTGCCAGCCAGCGGCGCAGGGCAGGGGCGGCCTCATCCACCCTGCTCAGTCGCTGCACCTGCAAACCGAGGGCCGCTGCGCAGGCCGCAAACTCCGCCACGGGCTGTGGCGCCACATCGCCGGTCTGCACCATCTGCGCC
>JAZNVF010000018.1:0-2992 GCA_045592685.1 Akkermansia sp.
CTGCAGCCCATCCTGCGCACCATGCTCGGTGCACTGCAATACCTGCACGCCAACAACATCTACCACCGCGATGTCAAGCCCGCCAATATCCTGCTGACAGAAGAGGGAACACCCGTGCTCATCGACTTCGGCACCGCGCGCGCCATCATCAGTGAGCGCTCCGCCACGCTGGTGGGCTCCCCCGGTTACTCACCCATTGAGCAAATGCGCGCTAACGGCAAGCGCGGCCCGTGGACAGATATTTACTCCCTCGGCGCCACCTGTTACCGACTTATCATCGGTGAGTGCACACCGCAGGCCTTCGACCGCATGGATGAAGATGAAGACCCGCTGCGCCCGCTGGCCAATCGTGCGGAGCTGTTCGGGCGCTTCAGCCCCGCCTTCCTCGCCACCGTTGACAGAGCCCTTGCCCTCCGTGGCAAAGACCGCTGGCAGACCACCGATGAATGGCTCGCCGCCCTGCCCGCCACATCGGCGCAACAGATTGCGACCACGGCTACAGCTGCGGTAATCGATACCACACGCATCAGCATAACAACTGAACCGCCACCACGCAAACGCCCCCATACAGCAATCATTCTGCTCATCCTCGTGCTCGCTTTGGGAATCCCCGGCAGTTACTTGTTCTATCAGCATGGGCAGGAGAAGCCCAGACAGCAGATGAACGAAGAAGTGGCACGAAGCAAACTCAAAGCAAAAGGCATCTCGGAATATCAATATAATAACAAAATCGTTGATGCAGCCCAAAATAATGACACCGAGCTGTTATCCCAGCTCATCACCGCAGGTGCTGATGTCAATGCGGCAGACAAGTATGGCAAGACTCCCCTCCACGGGGCGGCCGGCCTAGGCAACACCGAGAGCGTGCGGCTCTTGCTGGCTGTGCCCGGTATCAACGTCAATCAACCGGACAAGGGTGGCGAGACTCCCCTCTTGTGGGCGGCTTGGGAAGGCCACTCCGAGTGCGTTCGGCTCCTGCTGGCTGCCCCCGGTATCGACGTCAACAAGGCGAACGAGAATGACTACACGCCCCTCCACGGTGCGGCCACCCGGGGCAGGCCCGAGTGCGTGCGGCTCCTGCTGGCCGTGCCCGGTATCGACGTCAACAAGGCGAGCGTGGGTGGCTGGACGCCCCTCTACTGGGCGGCCATCAGCGGCCACACCGAGTGCGTGCGGCTCTTGCTGGCTGTGCCCGGTATCGATGTCAACAAAGCGAACAAGGATGGCATGACTCCCCTCTCCAAGGCGGCCAGCGGAGGCCACACAGAGTGCGTGAAGCTCCTGCTGGCCGCGCCCGGTATCGACGTCAACAAGGCGGACAGGTTTGGCGACACTCCCCTCAAAGCAGCTGAAAAAAATAAGCATTCAGAATGCGCGCGGCTTCTCCGGCAGGCAGGCGGGTGTAAATAAGGGAGGTTCCCGCGTGGGGGTCGGCATTATAACCGGAATCACGGAAAAATCCGGAGCAAGTGCCGGCACGCAAATCGCAGTCATAAATCAGTATTGCAGAGAGTGGTAAAATATGCTAGACTCGCCGCCGATATGAATGTGCGAGCCATAGTGACCATAGCCATAAGCTGTCTGCTGACCGCCTGCGGGGAGCGCCGCAGTTCGGCGGAGCGTTTTGCAGAGGACGGGATATTGGTTGTGGGCAACAATTCCGAGCCGCAGAGCCAGGACCCGCACAAAGCCACAGCCGTGGCCGACGGAAAAATCATCTGCACCCTGCTGGAGGGGCTGGTGCGCCCATCCCCCATGCAAGACGGCGAAGTATTACCCGGCACGGCTGAGCGCTGGGAACATAACGAGCGCGCCGATGTGTGGACATTTCACCTGAACCGGGCAGCGAAATGGAGTGACGGCACCCCGCTGACAGCCCGAGATTTTGCGTATGCCTATCAGCGACTCTTGCACCCGCAGTTTGCGGGCAAATATGCGGAGATGCTCTACCCCCTGCTCCATGCAGAGGAATACAACCGGGGGCGCTGCGCCTGGGAGCAGGTAGGCGTGAAAGCGCTCGATGACCACACCCTGCAGCTCACCCTCAGCGGGCCCACCCCGCACCTGCCACGTCTGCTGCTGCACTTCACCTGGTTCCCCGTCCCCGCACACAGGGTGGAAGCACTGGGCGGCATGCTCGACCGGCGCAGCCTGTGGACACGCCCCGAGAACTGGGTAGGCAACGGTGCGTATGTGATAGATGCCCACCGTTTCAATGACTACCTGAGCGTGCGGCCAAACCCGCTCTACCTGCGCGCGGCCGAGGTGAAAAACCGGGGCGTGCGGTTCCTGCCCATTGTCAACGGCTACACCGAAACCCGCATGTACCTGGGCGGCAAGCTGCACATCACCAACAACGTACCGCCCGAAATGCTGGCATACGCCCGCAGCGAGCGTGAGCAGGATTTCTGCCGCGACCCCTACTACTGCACCATCTTTTACCGCCTGAACACCACCCGCCCCCCGCTCAGCGATGTCCGAGTGCGCCGCGCCCTGCACCTGGCTATTGACCGCGAAGCTCTGGTGAACAAAGTCGTACGCGGCGCCGGCATGCCCACCACCACCTTCACCCCGCCCGGTGCCGGTTATGCCGTGAATGCCCCCGCCGAACCCGCCACTCAGGCCGAGCGCGAGGCGGAAGCCCGGCGCCTGCTGGCCGAAGCCGGTTATGAAGGTGGCAAGGGGTTCCCGATACTGGAACTCATGACCACCTCTCGTGATGTGCAGCGCGTGATGGCAGAAACCATACAGGCCATGTGGGAACAGGTGCTGGGTATTCACGTTGATATTCATTCCTGCGAATGGACAGCATACAAGGCAGCCCAGCAGAATATGGAGTACGACATCTCCTCCTCCTCGGGGAGTGGCGACTACCTCCACCCCGCCACCTTCGTGGAGCTGTGGCGCAGTGGCGGCGGGAACAACTGCACCGGCTGGGGTAACCCCGACTGCGATGCCGCTCTGGCAGGCGCACGGGGCCCCCGCAGTGGGG
>JAZNVF010000019.1:0-35744 GCA_045592685.1 Akkermansia sp.
CACCGTTGTGACAACGGGTGACACCGAAGAGCCTCCCACCGTTGTGACAACGGGTGACACCGAAGAGCCTCCCACCGTTGTGACAACGGGTGACACCGAAGAGCCTCCCACCGTTGTGCATGAAGATGAAGCCACGGATGATATTCTTACGGCCGATGAACAAAAGCTACCCGCTGAGGAGCAGCTTGCGATTCTGGACGAGAAAGAACAAGCCGTTCGTGCAGAAGTCGAGGAACTCAAAACAGAGCAGGAAGGTCTACTGTCTGAAATCAACAACATTCTTGACATTCAGAAAAAGAATGCCGCTGATGTTCTGCAGTTGAAAGATTGGCTTGCAGAGTACGAAACACTGGCAGAAAAACTTGGCAGTGACGATCTCTCCGATGAAGAACGTGAGCAGCTCATGCAACAAAAAACAGCCCTGGACGAGAAAATCGATGCTTCGAAGCAGCGACTGGGTACCGAAGCATATAGCATCAAGAAAGAACGCCTGCGCACCATAGAAGAGCGGCTGACTGAGCTCAAGAACAAGAACGCAGAGATTGACGCTGCCCGAAAGGCTTTGCAATCTCCCGAAGTCACTACTGTACCGACACCTCCCGAGGTGGTTCAGAAGGTCGTGAATGTCGTTATCAATCAGTCAACGGATTACAAGGTGACATACGTGAGCAACACGCCCATCACCGGAACAGACAAAGTACTGGTGAAGCTGAATGTCAGCTCCCTGAAATCCGGACTGAAGTTCAGCAAAGTAACGGTTGCCGGCAAAGAAGTCGATGCCAGCGGTGATGTTGAGCTTGAAATTCAGGACAGCGGCAGACAGGAACTACAGCTGAAGATATGGGTAGACAACAGCGCTGACCCCAAATACAGTGCTCCCATCCCCGTAAGCACCAGTGTGACCGAATAATAATACTCACAACCACTCATAACACAACAGCAGGTGCGGGCTTTCGAGCCCGCACCTTGTAAGCGGAGCCGAGAGCTCCGCTTCATGAGTTTAGCAGCAAGTACATTTTCAATATAGAAAATCACCAAAATCCATTATCACCATGAGTGTAACCACCTCCCCCGGAAAAGGCGTAATAATAAACCTGAACGAATATGCCAGACTTCAGATTAGTCGCACAGGCCCTGACTTCTGGTACATCAACAACCAGAGCATTCTGTGCGACAAACTGGCTCCCTTCCTGCCCCGCATGAACTATGACCCGTCAAGCAATACCGTCACAGCTCAACGGATAGAAAGAGGCAAAGAGCGGCTGGGCGACAGTATTGCAGCCAACCCCGACTTCAGCAACGTACCGGCCGATCAGGTGCGACAGCTGCGCGAAGTCATCAGCAAGTTCCAGCAGGAAATCGAAGACCTCCCCAAAAGCGACGCCTTCAGACGCTTAGGCGATGCTTTCACCCTGCCCATCCCGTCAAAAGCCCCTGAGCTTTACCGTCTCTATGGTACCGGCAAGAACAAGAAATTAGTTATCATCTGGGGTGTCAGTAAGACCGATTCTTCAGGAAATGAAGACACCAGTTCCGTCGCCTCTCTGCAGCAGATGCTGCGGGAGCTCCCGAATCCACGGAAAGAAAACCCGGTTCTCCTGTTTATCACCAACACGATTGAAATCATCTGCAAGTTACCGCGCCCCGTACAACTGGCTCTGCTGGGAATCCTTGTTGTTCTCATCGCTCTGCTGAGCTGGATGAGCAGCGGCTCTGACAGTGAGGGAGCAATCCCCCCACAAACCCCAGGGCAGACAATAATCGGCACACAGCCCGTCGGACAGCCAACAATCAGCACGCAGCCTGCCAGGCAGACAACAATCAGTACACAACAGCCTGCCAGACAGACAACCATCGGCACACCGCCTGCCGGACAGCCGACAATCACGCTGTCAGTAGGTAATATGCCCTGCCAAATATCAGTCAAACACAGCAAACAGGTCGGCAAACAAATCCATATCACCTTCAACGTCACCCCCCTGAACGGGCAGATGCCCCACAAAGTCTACATCGACCGGCAGGAGGTGAAGGGTAGTGCTATCACCCTGGCTTATAACACCCCCCCGAAAACAATCAAGGTCAGCGTCATCCCGACGGAAGGAGCCGCCCCCATCAATGCCGAGCTTCCCTTCAGCAAGAATTAACATTCACCTACACAACCTCATATGAGTACACCTGATACCAACATACACACCGGTCTCACATCGACAGAGGTAGAGGCCAGTCGCCGCAAATATGGTAGTAACCAACTCACACCGCCCAGCCGCGACCCGTGGTGGGTGCAGTTGCTGGAGAAGTTCACCGACCCACTCATCGTCATACTGATGGTGGCCGCAGTGATTTCGTTCATTCCCGTCATCTTTGTGCCCGGGCACAGCTGGATTGAGAGCGCGGGTATCGTCTGCGCCGTGTTGCTGGCGACGATTGTGGGCTTTGTGAACGAATACAAGGCTAACAAGGAATTCGACATCCTCAACCAGGTGAATGATGTGACCCCCGTGCGTGTACTCCGCGACGGCAAGCACTGCATGATTCCCAAGAATGAACTGGTTGTGGGTGATATCGTCACTCTCGAAACCGGTGAAGAAGTACCGGCTGACGGTGTGGTGGTGGAATCCGTCGCACTGCGCATCAACCAATCATCCCTGACCGGAGAATCGGAACCCGTGCTCAAGACCCCTGAGGCAGAAGAAGAAAGCCTGCCCGGAGCCTACCCGCGCAACGTGGTATTGCGCAGCACCCTGGTAGCAGAAGGTCACGGTGTCATCTGCATCACCCGCGTGGGCGACGCTACCGAAATCGGCAAGGTGGCCGAAGCCGCCTCCGAAGAATCCGAAATCAAGTCCCCGCTCAACCAGCAGCTCGACGGCCTTTCGAAAGGCATCAACGTGCTGGGATCCTCCATCGCTTTCATCCTGTTCATCTCTCTGATTGTTCAGGATGCCATCAAGGGCAACTTCGATTTGAGCCAAGTCCAGTGGGGCTTCTTCGGCTGCGTGATAGCAGCCATGGGTATAGCCTTGTTGAAAGTGTGGTACCCCATCTTACAGGATTTGCTGGGCTACTGCAAGATAGAAGTGCCCGCGCCTGCCATTGTAGAGGCTGAAGGTGGGCTGCCGTGGCTCAAGTGCCTGATTGGCGGCGTGCTGGTTTTTGCGGCCGGTACGGGTCTGCTCATCTGGCTGGGTCAGCTGGGGACCGATCCTGCCGGCTGGTTGCCGGCCACTGCAGCGGAGCACCTGCTGCTCTACTTCATGATTGCCATTACCCTCATCGTGGTAGCCGTGCCTGAAGGTCTGCCCATGAGCGTGACCCTCAGCCTGGCCTACAGCATGCGCAAGATGGCCCAGCAGAACAACCTTGTACGCCAGATGGACGCCTGCGAGACCATCGGTGCCGCCACAGTAGTATGCTCCGACAAAACCGGCACCCTCACCATGAACCTCATGACCGTGAGAGAGGCTCACTTCCCCGGCATCGGCGAAAACCCCGCCGCAGCTGCCATCTTCCCCCTGCTGACGGAAGCCGTGGCGGCCAACTCCACCGCCGACCTCGATTCCACCGGCAAAGTACTCGGTAACGTGACAGAAGGTGCCATGCTCATGTACCTGCGCGATAACAAAGCAGACTACGCCGCCGCACGCGAGAAATTCAGCCTCATCGGCCAGCTGCCCTTCCACACCCGCAACAAATACATGGCCACCTGCGGTAAATCCGCCGTATTAGGTGGTACCCCCGTCATCTATGTGAAGGGTGCCCCCGAGGTCGTGCTCTCCATGTGCAGCAAAACAAGTGAGGGAGAGCTGAGCGAAGCCACCCGCAACAGCGAGCTCGACTTCATCCGCACCGCACAGCGCAAAGCCATGCGTGTGCTGGGTCTGGCCTACCGTGAGGGCAGCGCAGATAGCCCCGAAGCCGTGCAGGCAGCCTGCAGCGGACTCACCTGGCTGGGTTGCTTCGTGATTCAGGACCCGGTACGCCCGGATGTGCCCGATGCCGTGGCCACCTGCCGCAAAGCGGGCGTGGGCATTAAGATTGTGACTGGCGATAACTTTGAGACAGCCTGCCAGATTGGCCGCGAAATCGGCCTGCTGCCCGAGGGCGAACTCCCCCCGAACGCCGTGCTGACGGGCGACGAATTCGGCAAGCTCACCGATGAGCAACTCTACGACAGCGTGGAAGATTTGCGCGTGCTCTCCCGAGCCAAGCCGATGGACAAGCTGCGCTTGGTCAACACTCTGCAGAAGCGCAACCATGTAGTAGCCGTAACCGGCGACGGCACGAACGACGCCCCGGCCCTGAACCACGCCGATGTGGGGCTTTCCATGGGTATCACCGGTACGTCCGTTGCGAAAGAGGCCTCCGACATCATCCTGCTCGATGACTCCTTCGCCAGTATCACCCGCGCTATTAAGTGGGGGCGCTCGCTCTACCGCAACATCCAGAAGTTCATCGTCTTCCAGCTGACGGTCAACGTCGCGGCCTGCGGTATCGCCGCCCTTGGGCCCTTCATCGGTTGCGAGTTGCCGCTCACCGTCACGCAGATGCTCTGGGTCAACCTCATCATGGACACCTTCGCCGCGCTGGCTCTTGCCTCCGAACCGCCAAGTGACGATGTGATGGAGCAGAAGCCGCGTAACAAGATGGCCTTCATCATCACCCCCACTATGTGGAAGTGGATTCTGGGTCTGGGCTTCACCTTCGTGGCAGCACTCGTAGCCTACGTGAAGACCATGCCCGATCAAGCCGTTGATGCGGAGGCCTTCCGCCACTCGGTAACGGTGCTCTTCACCGGATTCGTGATGTTGCAATTCTGGAACCTCTTCAACGCCCGAGTCTACGGGTCGAACAAGTGTTTCCTGAGCGGAATCTTCACGAACAAGAGTTTCCTGTTCATTGCAGCGATTATCCTTTTCGGCCAGGTACTGGCCGTGGAATATGGCGGCAACGTGTTCCGCACAGTTTCACTGAGCGTGCAGGAATGGCTCCTCATCGCCGCCGCCACCTTCCCGGTATTGCTGGTAGGCGAAGTGGTGCGCTTCGTCGCCCGCATGCGCGCCAAGGCGTAAGCAGCACACCAACATTTTATCACGGGGTCAGGAACATTCCCGACCCCGTTTTTTTGCTTGCGAAATGTTGCAATAGGTGTATACTGAGGGCAGAAGATATGAAAATGCACCTCGTCAACCTCCTTCCTGCCCTCGTCCTTCTGGCAACCCCGCTGAGCACCGCACAGCAATCGGCCCCTGCACCGGCACCCGAGCAATCCCCTGAACCGGATAAGAACAACCCGTACAACATTGCCGATCCCGGGCTGCGCCAGGTGCTGCAAGATTCTGTTCGCGCCATGAAATCCGTAACAGAGCTTCTGGAGAGCGTGCAAGACAAAGCCACGGCCGATGCCGTAGCCGACAAGCTGAAAGTGCGCATGATGCTGATGGAGGAACTGAGTTTCGGCCTGCAATACATCCCCTACCCCGTTGTCACTCTCGCCATGAGCGATGCCGGAATCACCAAAGAGCGCGTGGAAGGCCTGCAGAAACGACTGGAGGACAACCACTTCTACTACTCCACTGCACTGGCCGCCGCCATGGGTGCACCCGAATACATGGCCATGGAGCAAACCACTCTCAGCCCTGAGCAGCTCGAAGAACTGAAACAGAAACTGACCGCCGTTGCCACCCAAAGCCCCACCGTCACCGGTGGCCCCGGTTTCAGCCGTGAAACAGCCTGGCAACTTCCCCCCGACAAGCAGGATTTCACCGCACTTATACTGCAGGAGCTTGACAGCAATCACCCCATCGGCCAGAGCGTCATTCACGATGATAATGGACTGATATTCTTGAAATGCACCGTGGTGCTGACGATTGATGGCAAGCAGTGCCCCATCGAGCAGTGGTTCAATGTCACCCTGCCCACACAAACAGAAGATGATGCCAGCCCGCAGGAGGAGGAATTCGATGACGAGCTCGAAGAAGAAACACCTGTTGAGGCTCCCGAAGACGAACCAACCGAAGAAGTGGAGGAGGAGAATTTCGATAATATGGAAATCTCGGTAGAACCCGGTGGCAAGGTTGAAGAAGAAGAACCCGAGTTCACCCCCGAACAAAAAGCAGCCGCTCTGAAGACTTATGTCGAAGGGTTCAAAGAAATGATTGACATTCTTCAACAAGTAACCGACACCGCCACGGCCCGGGCCGCCGTTCCGCAGGTGAAAGCCGTGCGCGAACGCCTGAGCAATCCGGAGCTCAACGACATCATGACCACCATATCCGGTATGGAAATCATCGAGGCCATGGAGCAAAATGGCGTAACCCCGGCTAACATCAGTAAAATCGGGCAGCGACTGGAAGACGCCGGTTTCTACCAGTGCGATGAACTGCGCCGCGCGCTGAATGAATAACTAAACAGTTTCGGGTTCAGCGGGCAGCGCTCGCCTGCCCGGCACGGAGCAGCACATGGAACCGCAGCACTATCATCTGCCGTTCCGCATGAAAATACAGCCGATTCTCCGTATTCACCTGATGGGGGCGACCGCTGCGCAAACTGAAATGCAGGCAATCGCTCCCCGCACTGTATAGCTCGACAAACTCCCTGAACACACGCTCCTCATCATCCCCCCAGAAGAGCGCCAGCCGCAGAGCATTCGGCCGCACCCGCTCGATATAAACGCCCTGCATACCCTGCCGCCACCAGCCGCCCACCCAGTCCGGGTAGGTATCCGGCCGGGTGGTAATCACCACGGCCCGCCCTTCCGGCAAACGGCTCTGTTCGTCACTGAGTGCGAGGTAATCCACATCGTGCACATCAACCCACAGGCCGTCCTCCCCCGGCAGCAGTTGCAGTGTCAGCTTTCCCCAGCTGCTATCCATGGCCAGAGAGATATAGGCCGGGCAGGCATTGACAAAAAGCAGTTCACATTCTTCCTCCCGCGTCAGGTCAAACAAACGGGCATAGAGCGTCTGCCCCTTCACCCGGAGCCGCAACTCATAGTCCATGATATACTCGAACCGCCATACCCCCTCATATCGGGGACTGAGCGCAAATGGCACCTTCGCTTTCATGGCCGCTCCGTTACCAATCAATCGGCCGGGTCACATCCACCAGCTTGCGGGCAAAGCCCACCAGGTGAATAGCCTCGTCCGTACGCAGAAAATCAGGGTTGAGCCCGCGCGGCCCCAGGCGCCAGCGATCAAGGGCATCCGCATCCTTGAACAGGTGGTAAAGCATGCGCACACGCTCAGCGGAGTCTGGGAACGCCTGCGCTATAGCCTCCTCGCCCAGCTCATCGCGCCGGTCATGGTAGCGCATGATGGCCGCAGCTGCGGGAATAAAGGTCAGCTCGCTGTGCTCACGGCAGAACTCCTCATAATACGCCGCCGCCCGGGCACCGTGGCCGGAGTCTTTCCACTCGTTCTCACGGCGGGTATCATGAAAAATAGCCGCATGAGCCAGTGTTGTGAGGGCCTGTTCGTCATCGGGAAAAACACGCGGCACCATCAACATGGCATACAGCAGCACACGCTCGCTGTGCGCCGTGGAGTGCATCACACTGTCGGGCATATTAAACTGCACGCTGCTGTACATGTACTCCGCCCAGCGGCGAAAACAACTCCCCACGGCAGGCGGCATCAGGCTCACAAACTTTCTCGGCACAATAAGCTTTTTCATAACTCCTTTACAGCTTCTTTCATTCTAGCACAGTGCCCCGAACATAGCAAACAGAAAAAAGAGAAAAAAACAGGCGGCTCGCTCAACAAATTGCCCCGTGACATACGTCTATCCAATGTATGAATGCCGCAAGTACCACCCGCGCCGCATTGGCACTCTGTATGCCGCTGCTCTGCCACGTCTGCCCGGCAGAGCAGGCTCTCACACCTGAGCAGCAAGCTCTTGTTACCGATTTTCACGCCACTCTGCCCGAGCTGCTGCAAGCCATGACTGCTGCCCGCTCAGCCCTGCAGAGCGCGACTGATACAGCCGGGGCCGATGCCGCGGCTCCGCTTGTCCGCAAGGTATCAACGACCGAAGAAAAAGTACAGCAGGCAGCTACCCGCCTGAGTGCCGCCGGACTGAGCGTAAGCAATCTTTATGACCGTGCGGAACTCGCGAAAGCCGTCAGCAGCCTGCCTATCGCCGCTTACAACGCCGACATACAGGCAACCCTGGCCAACGGCTGCCACGGCAGTGTGGCTCTTTACCTCGCCATCATGGACGACACCCGCCCCTATACCGAAGAACAGCTACAGACCGAACTCAGCGAACAGGAACGCACCGATTTGGTGGAAATCGAACAGGTACTCGCGGCGATGAAAGAGATTTGCCCGCGCTCCCACTGGCGCGGGTTGGAAGATGATTTCGTGCGCATGTTCGATGCCTCGCTTCCCGCCGCCACACGCCTGCGGCAGCGCCCGCTGACCGCCATGCTGCTGCACCGCCTGCTTGAGCGACACGCAGCGTCCCTGTACGAACTGTGCAACGAAAATTTCCACAACAACGGCGACCTGGAAGAACGATTTGTTCTGCACCCACAGAACTACCTGGGCGAGTGGTATTCGCAGCGCGCCCTCAGCGGCTACTTCTATGGCCATGCCGACTCTCTCGACCGCAATGCCGACACCCCGCGCGGCAGGGAGATTTGGAAAGCCGCAGCTCCCCGCCTGGCTGAACTGAAGAAAAAATACGCCCTCGGCTCCGGAGACGGTCGCACGCGCGAAACGGCACTCGATGTACCGGCAGACGTGAAACCTGCTGATTTCAAGAAGTTCGTGAACGACATCACCCGCGAACTGTTCGGTGAGCGCGCCCTGCACAGTGAGCTGCTGTGGTGTACCGTGGGCACGAATGGGCGCCGGGTGGTACACGGGCTTATTCTCGTGGGGCGTACCGGCAACCGCAATCGCAACAACGACTGCCATGTCATCATGCCCTGTTATTTCAACCTGGAACGAAAGGAGAACGCGCAATGAGACACATCTTCGCCCTACTGCTGCTGAGCCTGCTGCCGCTACTGCAAGCCGCAGGCAGCGGCTATGCCACCCCGGCAGATTTCGGCTACCCGGCCCTCTCACTCGAACCGCAGCAATACCTCATCCCCGCCGTTGAACGCGAATGGCACATCTCGGGGCTGGCGCCCATGCGTGCCACGCTTCAAGGCATCAAGGGCAAGTGGGGTAACCGCGCCATTGTCATTCTGCGCACCCCCTCCGGACGCAATATCTCAACAGCCGCCTTCTCACTCAGCGATGCCGACATCGATGCCGTGAGTAACTGGCTGAAAAAGAACGAGTTTATCGACTTCGCCACCCACCGCGAAGGCAGCACCATGGCGCGTATTCACTCCGTCATCCCCGTCGGCAAAGAGTACCACGTCAACCTGATTATGACAGATGGCTCACGCTATGCCATGCGTACCAATACCCAACCCGTCAACGCAGAATATGCCCGCAAACACGCGACTTCAACCTTTCAGGTGACTGACAGCACGCTAGAGTTGCTGCGCAGCCACGTAGGCAGAAAATCCGAGGGGCGCCCCACTCTGCCCATCGCCACCTCCGTAGATGAAGCTCAACTCTACGCCACCTTGAACAATGTAGGCATAGCAGTGTTTTACCTGAACCGCCGCGGGAGTGCTGCCGATTTGGCGTTCCGGCACTACCTGGCCCACAAACCGGAGCTTGTGGCACAATGGGCGCAGCACTTCGTGTTTCTGATGGCCTACTGCGATGAGCGCGGCATGTACCCGCCGGAGTGCCACGAGGGAGAGCTCACCATATCCCTGACCCACGGCACGACAGGCACACACGCCACCAACCTCTGCAACACCAACACCGAGCTGGCTCAGATTCGCAATGCCTGGCTGCACAACACCACATACCTCGGTTATGTAACGCACCTGCACAATGTGCGCTTCGGCAACCCGTCGCAGCAGAAATTCACCACACAGAGCCATGTAGGCAACGCCAGAGTGGAGAGTATGCTGCAACTGCGCGATAAAGTCTTTAATCTCTTCGGCTATTAACGCCCCTGCCCCCATGAAGAAAACACTCACCACACTGCTGCTCAGCCTGCCCCTCACCGCCACGGCGGCAGATGCCGATTACTTCGAGTACGCGCTCTACCCCGACTGCCGCAAGCTCACCCCAGCCGAGGTCGACCCTCGCGACTGGTTCCCCGAGGCCACCCGGAGCGAGCGCGAACGCCTGCGCCAGAACAGCCGCCAACACTATACCGATGCCCGAGCCATGGCAGAGCGACTGCTGGCCGACCCGCAGGATGAAGCGGCCTTCTGCACGCTCTGCGACTATGCCAAACACATCAACGCCCTGATAGATGAGTTGACGACCAACTCTCGCGACAACAGAAAAAAACTCGCCACGCTGCTGAAGTTCAGAAAAATTCACCAAGTAGCAGGGCTGGCAGATGCCCGCTATCTGACCCTGGCCGACAAACCTCGGCAAGAGCTCATCATCCGCCTGCGCGACATGCTGCAAACCGACATGTCGCAAGAGCAGCGCATACGCGAACTCTACTCCATACTCGAGCACGACACACAGCTGAACCACGCCGAAATCGACATCATCTACCGAGGGCTGCGTGCCTGGTGCGGGGTGAGTAAAAGTCACCGCCCCGCCGGTGCCGTAGCCCGCTTGTACCTGCGCGAGTTCCGCGGCGGGCGCGAGGTGCAGCTCTCCTCACCCATGGAGCATAATATCTCAGTACACTACCCGCACCTGCGGCGCTTCGTTTCCGCAGAGTGTGCCATCAACGGCACCGTGGCCAAGATGCTCAGCTTCCACATGGGCTGGAATGATCGCACCCTCAACCGCCTGCTCTGGCGGGCTCCCGAGAAGGCCGCCATACTGGCCCGCCACATGCAGCGCCCCGGTTACGACCTGTTGGAGCACCAACCTGCCGCCCTGCGACGCTACATGCGGTTCTGTGGCATAGCCCAATACCGCAAGCTACTGCTCGAAGTGCCGGAATGCTGCACCTCTGCGCTGGATGTGCACCACCAGCCCGCCGGAACGGATGTCGCACGCCTGGTACGCGAACAGGCAAAGGAGCTGCCACCGCAGCTGGCACCTCTCATCCCCCGCTGCCTGCTGGCGCTGGGACAGCGCGAACTGAACATCTGGCAACCGGTCACCGTCACCCCGCATACAGCCATATCACCGGTCTGGCCCGATGCCTCTGCCGTACAGCTGCCCCAGTGGCGCAATGAGCTGCTGGGATTAACCGCCGGGCAAGATGTGAAAACCGCTATCACTCAGGAACTGCAGCAGCTCACCGACCACATCGAAACCGTGAAAAAACACCACGGTACCGGCTACCTGCTGGCAGCAGCTCTGCATGAGTGTGAGCGAGTGCGCCCTAACCGGCAAGACCTCATCACCCCGGTTTATGTGCGCATAGCCCTGCGCTTCGAGCAAGATGGCGTAACCCTCAGCTACCTGCCCGATGACGACAGCTTCTCCATCGACAGCGAGGACGGCGACTTCCTCCCCGAACCGCTGCTCAACACCGCCCTGCACCTCATCCCCCAGCACCTGCACCGCCTCACCCTGCAACTGGCACTGCTCGAAAAGCAAGGGCGCACCAACGAGCTGGAGCGCACCTGCCGCGACCTGGCGCGAGTGCTCAACCGCAGTAACCTCTGGCCGCTCATCATCTGCCAGCGCGAGCTGCGCGGCTTCAGCACCCGCGCCCTGCTCACCCTCTTTGCTCACTATGAGGGGGAAGATGACGCCCTGTTCGACTATGGAGAAGCCATGGGGCTGCGCCATGAAATGAGTATTGCCCGCCTGGGGCATGAGGATGACCTGGGGGAAAACCTGCTGCGCGCCGCCGTCATCAGCGGAGCGCTACCCGCTACGGCAGAGGAACGGCAGGCCGCTATCGAGGCATTCATGACCATGGCGAAAGAACACGCGCACGACCACTCACCCCGCCTGACAGGCGAAGTGCTGCTGCACCTGCTGCGCTGGGGCGTGGCCGAGCCGCTCATGCAGTGGCAGGACTGCCCGGCCCGCTACTTCCGCGGGCGTTACGCCACCAATGGGCTGCGGCTCATCCGCGCCCACCTGCAGAGTGGCAACCGACAGGCCGCCGAGCAATTACTCGCCGCCATGGGGGCAGATGCCGATACTGACACCACACCCGCTTACCGTCTGGCCGCCGCTCTGCTCGCACAAGATGCCGCCACCGCCGAGCGCCTGCGCAAAGACGCGCTGCTGCTGGCCATGCTCCACCGCTACATCGACTATACCACCTATGCCGACTATCTGTCAGAACTCGCCGTGGAGGGCGACCCGCAGAACTACATCATGCGCGCCGAACTCATGTTCAGCAACGGCCGCGCCGCCGGGCTGAGTCCCGAGCTGGGGTTCTGCTACGCACGGAACGGGCGCTGGGCAGCCGCACATTTCGTGTTCGAATACATGCTCACACAGGGGCTCACTACCATCACTCCCTACGGTACAGTCCCGGATCAGGCACACATGTACTACTACCGGGCATTCGCCGATATATGTCGCAGCAAAGCGGAGAATACACCGGAACGAGCCCAACAGGCCCTCGCTGCTCTGGCCGGCACACCGGCGGAGCCCATAGCTGCGGAACTGGCAAGCTTGCCTGCCGATTCGGGCGCCACCCCCACACAACCCGGGGGCACACAGTCAGGCTCTGCCCCTGTCGACCTGCTGGCGGCTCTGCCCTCACGCCAATGGAAACTCAAGAATGGCACCACCCTCGAAGGGCAGCTCATCGGTCTGGGGCGCGGCCAGTTCATCTCCCTGCGCCTGACGGACGGCAGCGCTCGAATCATCCCCATGAAAGATGTCGCAGGTAACGAATTGCCCTACTTCAACAACTGGAGCCGCACCAACGGCATGCAGACCTGGGAACACCACCCCGCCGAAACCAATCCCGCCTACCGAGTGAAAACCACCGGTCGCCCTGTAGCCGCCATGCCCGATTTTGAGCACGCCGGTTCATGGTACATGGCCGTGGTGGATGAAACCGGCAGCATACACTGGCTGCGCACCTGGGGACTCAAAGGCAAGTCCGCAGAACAGGCCGCCGCCTTCTGCCGCGACAACACCAACCGTTTCGCGGCAGATGTGAAAGTGGCAGAAAATCCGCAGCAGGCCATTCAGCTCTCTCAGCAGCATGGCTTACCCATACTGCTGGTAAGTACCATCTCTTACATGGGTGGATTCAACGATATGGAAGGTCTGGTACAGTACCTGCAATTTCACCCGCAGGCTGCCAAAATCTGGGCGAAGCAATACATCTTCCTGCCTGTCACCCCGCCCATGGGCAAAGAGCGCCCCCTGCGCTACCCCGAGCTGCAGCGCCGGGAACTGCTGGAACTGGAGCAAGTGTTTACCCCCGGGGTTACGCCTGAAAACTCGCACACCGCCCGCATGCTCGACGCCAGCCTGAGCAAGAGCGGCAAGATTCACCTCTGCCTGCTCAGCCCCGGGCATGCGTACAGCTACACGCTGGCAACGGATGCCACGGTTGCCCCGGCCAATCTGCTGCGCAACGGCCCTGCACTCCCCGCCCCCGAACAGAACGATAAGCCATGAACGCCTACACCATCATAGCCACCGCCCTCATGCTGCTGCCCGTACAGGCCGCCCCCGCTCTGCTGGGAGTGCGCGCCACACCGACCGCCCCGGAAGTACAGCAACACTTTGCCGAGCACATACCGGCCGGCACCGGGCTGACGGTACACCGACTCACCCCCGGCACCCCGGCAGCAGAGCAGCTGAGCCCCGGCGATGTACTGCTGCAGGCAGACGGCACCGCCCTGCGTACCCCGCAAGATTTGGCTGATATCGTGGCTCTCAAGCAAGCGGGCAATCTCCTGCAGCTGCGCCTGCTGCGCAACGGCGCCCCGCTGGAGCTGAGCCTAACCCTCAGCGCCCGCCCGGAACAACCCACCCTCAGTGTAGAACAGCAGCTCAGCCTCAACCGCCTGCTGTTGCTGCTGGTACCCATGGGAGATAGCGTAATCGATGTGCCGGCGGTACGCCGACAGTTGCTCTCACTCAGTGCAAACGGGCTCGCGCAGAAAGACGACTATGCCACCTGCTCCCTGTACCTGCGCCATGAGCAGTACATGATTACCATCACCTCCACCGAACGCAGCCTGACCATCATCAGCACTCACCCCGAAGTACCGGATGTCTGCCTGCGCGCCAATGACTACAGGCGCGATACCGAGCGCCTGCCCGAAAAACTGGAGCAACTGCTCCTCAACGCTGAATATTATCGCCCATGAAATATCATCTCCTCCTATTTCCCATCGCCGCCGCAGTATGTCCGGCCGCACAGGAACAACCATCGGCTACCCCCGGCACGGTAGAACAATTTGAACAGGCCCGCCTGGAATACGATGCCATGCAAACCCTGCTGCGCATCAAATCTGCCCTTACAGCAGAAGAAGACTCCCTGCTGCCCCCGGTAAATCGGGAACTATTCCTCAGCGGATTCCGCGGGCAACTGGCAACCGGTGGCGATTTTCCCTTCGGGCAGCTCATCGCGCACAGCAAAAAACGCTCTCTTTTCATTGACGAACAAATTAAAGCAGCGGATTTCCTCACCCCGCACGCCGCACAGGAGGGAGTCACCACCCAGTCAAACGGCCTACAATATGCCACCTGTACCCTGCCAGAGTCGGAGCTCAACTATCGTGCCCGCCGTGCCCACTGCCTGTTGGCAAGCGTGCCGGGTACCCGACTGAGTCTACATGTGAGCGGCACTCCCACTGCGGTGGATGACGCGCTCTACGAAGCGCCCCGGGGCATTGCCTGGCAATTCCTTCTGCCGGTGGAGCTGCTGGATAAAGTGGATGCCGCCCCGCTGCGCGAAGCCGGAATCCACACGGTGGAAATACTCGCCGTGCGCGAAAGCCTGAGCGATGAGCTACTCAAGCAGGCCCGTGACTACTTTGCCGCACGCACGCCGGCACTGCCGGAAATACACCTCGAAACAGCAGAGCTGCATGCCGAGCGCTCCCGACTCATGGGCATGCTGGCCGCCCATGTCATCGATGAACCCTCCGAGCTGCTCATTGCCAGAGTGGAAGAGCTGCTGACGCGCCTTGACACCCCGCAGGAAGAACTGGAGGAGGAACTCGAACAAATCTCTGAGCGCTATTGGAAAGCCCGCGAAGAACTGCGCCGCATGCAGCACAGGCAGATTGCCGCCGAAATCATGCAGCTGCAGCACCAGACACCCGGTACCCGCGTGCTGAGCAACGGACTGCTCTGCCGAGCCATATCAGGCAGTAATGCCGATATCCCCCTCGCAGAAGCCCGCTACATCGAAGAAGAGGAACTCGGCCCCGAAATGTACCTGCGCGTGCGTGACCGAATCGTCTACGCACCAAACGACCTGCCGCAACAAATACTCGATGTGATGAGCGAGATACCGACAGGTACGGCATGGGAGCTCATTCTCCCTCCATCGCTGCGAGGTAAAGACTACGAGCTGCCACTACTCTACCGCATACGCGCCACCCGCCCCCAGCGGAATGAGGGCACCCCCATCCTGCCGGATACCATCTGAACCACTCCCGACACATATTCATTCCGGACTTACAGCCACGCGCATTCCACCGGTTACAATCCAACAAAAACCTGACCGCGATTACTCACGGTCAGGTTTTTGGGCTGTTGGGCTACTTCGACTAATACGGGAAAATCACCATTTCTGCAATAACTGCACCAGGTAGCGAGGAAGAGCAGCTCGCTGAGCAGGAGTATTGATGGGGTACAGCACGGGCTCACTCGTACCGGGGGCTTGCGAAACCAGGGAAAGCGAGTCGTTGTGGCAGCGCAGTTCCACAGTCCCGCCGGGGTAGGCAAGAGACAGACTCAGCTGCACCTCCTGCCCCTGCAACCAGGTAGAACAGCCACTCGGTACATTGCGGGCAAGAGTCAGCAGCTCCATCATATCAGCCTGCACCTGCTGTATGTTCATGCGGTGCGGCAAGCGTGCAAGCTGTATACGCAACCGATTGCGAGCCTGGGCAAACTGCTGCTGCACCTCGGGTGTAAGAGTAGCCGTAGCAGCAGGCGACAGCTCTGCAGGTGCCGGTTCAGGGCGCGCAGTCAGCTCCACAAGAGCAGTACGAAGCAAACCATTACGCCGGTAGCGCACGCGCACCACATCGCCGGGGCTATAGCTCTGCAAGGCTTCTTTCAGCAAGGTCGCTTGCGGGGTGGGCTCCCCCTGCACACTCTCAATCACATCACCCACCCTCAATCCGGCCGCATGCGCCGGGGTATGCTCTGCCACACGACGCACTACCACCCCCTGCCCGGCGGATTCCCCTGAGGGAACCACACCGAACACCACCGCCCCGCCGGCCGCCTGCAACAGGGGCAGGCAGAGCAGCAGCAGACAGAGGATGGCTGTGCGTTGTTTCGTCATATCACTTCTTCGGGCAGTTGAGAATCTACGGTTGCTTGCACACGAATCACCAGATGCGAGTTATCTGCGCCTTGCATCACAAAGGTATCTTGCCGAATGGCCGGAGCACCGGCAGTAGCAGGGAACTGGCAGCGCTGCAGCTCGACCGTCATGCCGACCGGCCGGGGCTTACCCCACGGCGCCCACCACAGTATCGGGGTAGCCACCAACAACAATACCACGGCAGCGGCAGCAGCGCTGCCCCATCGGCGACGGGGCTGTACCTCCTTTAATCGCGGTATCAACCGCTGCCGTGTATCAAGCGGAACAGCGGTCGGCCTCACCAGCGAGAGCAGCTCCGCTTCAAACTCGGCATCGGCCTGCAGTTCCGTTAACTCCCGCTCCATGGCGGCAAGCAGACGGCAGCGCATACTATCCGGCATGGCTGCGGGGGGCAGTTCACCGCGCAAGCGGTGCATTTCTGTCATGTCTTCGTTCATGATGGCGGGTTAAGTTCATCTTCTAATTGTTTACGGAAAAGGCGCAGAGCTGCGCGATAACGGCTGGCTACGGTGGCCGGGTTCTCGTCGGTAATATCGGCTATTTCACGGAAGCTGAGCCCCTGCCACACATGCAGCACGACCACCTCGGCATAGTCGGGGCGCATGCGGCGCAGCACACGCTCCACAGAGCGGCGGCGGAGCTCACTGTCTGCCGAACTGGTGAGCCAGGGGGTAAGTTCATAGACGGCGGGTTGTTCAGCCGCTGCGGCATGTGCCACGGACTGCCGCCGATTACGCGAGCGCGACAGGTCAATCGCCGCATTCCGTACGCAGCTGATAACGTACGGTACCCACTCGGTCGGCCCTTTGCGAAACTCCCCGCTGCGCACGGCCCGCACCAGTCTGACGAGCGCAATCTGCAGCACATCCTCAGCATCGGCCTCGCAGGCGGTACGCTGTCGGGCATAGAGCAGCAGGCGGTCGCCGTGCTCGGCCAGCCACGCGCCCCAATCAGGGTCTCCCCCTGACTGAGCGTTTCTGTCTGCTGTTGATATGCCCGATTTCATCTGCCTACACCATATAGACGTCATCACAGCGCCTTTTTATTGAACAAATATCTGTTTTTTTCTTTTTTTTCACGGGGATTTTATATTTGACATCGAATGGCTGCAACTCTATAATGCGGCCTATACCATGAACTACCGTCTGAACCTCGTCCCCGTCATCATCGCTGCTCTGCTGCTGGGTTCCTGCGCCGAGCGTCAGCTGGATGCCCAACAGGCTGCCGAATATGCCCGCTATGAGCAATGGCTCGGCTCCATAGCCGCCAAACTGCGCACCGCCGCCACAAAAGCCGCCAAAATTGAGGGCAGGTTTAATGATGTGAAATCCAATAAGGTCATCCGGATCCCCATGAGTGCGGAAGAACAGGATGTCGTGCGCCGTCTCTTTGCCGGGGTTGAATCTCCCCCGCTGCTGCCACCAGGCGACTGGTATGAATATGAGCAGTACCGGCGCAATATGATTCACCCCACGCCGCCTGCTGCGTTCTGCGACATCGTCTTTCTGGCTGCTGACGGTACGGAACTCGGCTCCAAGGGGCTCTTTGAGTCTCCCTGGACTGATATCGGCGACAGAAAAAACGCCGACTCCTACCGCGAGTTTGAAGATGGCTCCGACATGGGTGATGAAATCAATGGGCGCTACATCCCCTGTATCCTGGCAGATGGCGAGCTCATCCGTCAATTTAAAGCGCTGCCGGTCATGAACAAGCTCTCAAAGCTCCTCCGAGAGGCCTACCAATGATACCGCTTAGAGCCCCCATGAACTATAAACTTGCCCTCATCGGACTCATCGCCGTTCTGCTGTCGGGGTGCCGGACATCCCGCCAACTACAGATTGCACCCGAAATCAAGGAGCAACAGCGCACGGCAATGATTGACACCATCGCCCGACTGCCGAAATACAGCATCTATGAGGAAACGCCCGAAGACTTCGCCCGAAGACTCCGCGCCGGTGAGTACTGGGTGGATTGCGCCCATACAAGGTACCTTTTCATCAGCGGTGACGGTACCGTCCGCCGACGGCTCTTCTGCATGAATGCAGCACAGGAACTGAGCGTTTTCTGTCTCGACGAGGACGAAGATGAGGGGCCTGAAACCGTCTCACTGTACCGCTACGACGGAAAGGAGCTCCACTTTGTTGCCACCTATCCCCGGGAGCACATGGACAGGCTCATTCCCCCCGGAGACATCTCCCACAACGACCAACCTTTGCCACAGCCATGATTTCCCCGGCTCCCCATAAAGAACAACGCCCCCTGCTCGCCTGGTTGCCCCTCACCCTGTCCTGTATACTGGAGTTGGTATGGATTATGGCCCCGGGGCGCTCGGTGGCGGGCTTTTTCTGCCTGCTGGCCTGCATTTTTCTGGCCGGGCTGAGTCTGATTGTCGGTATTGTGTTGCTTATCAAGGGCAATCACCCGGGAACCGCTGCGGGAGTGCTCCTCGGCACCATCATTTTGCTGCCCTTACTGACCTGGGTACTGCTTGACGTGCTGAAACTGTATTTGTACTTGCATGCGCCGTGACATTGTGCTACCCTATGCCGCAGCTAAATGAAGCGAGTTGCCATGATTGAGAACGAGTACATCAGCATCGACATTCGCACCGCAGCTCGCCGCTTTGCCGGCGTAACGGTGCAAGACAAAGTGAACGGCCGCAGCTATGACCTGGGCAAAGAAATTTTCACCATTCAGTTGCAGGAGGCCAAAACAGACGAGGCCTGCTCGAAGAAAGAATACACCGATGTGTGCCTGCCGCTGAGCGCGCCGGATTTGATGTGCGGCACTCCCGTAGTGAGCAATATAGCCGCTCAGCCGGAGGGACGCCGCCTGGCCGACCGCCGCGCGGGACAGCGCGTGAGCCTGCCCTTTGCCGTCACGACGGATGGCTACAAGCTCGAATGGTGGGCAGAGCTGCGCGAGGGGCAGCCCTACCTGCGCCTGGGGCTTAACATCACCCCCATGCAGTTTGCCATGCCCGCTCGCAAGATTACCCTGCTGAACATCACCGCGCCCGAGGCTCGCGTGGAAGGCACCGTGAAGGGAGCCCCCGTGGTAGCAGCCGGCAACCGCCTGTTCGCCGGTGTGGAAAGCCCGCTGAGCAAGGGCGAGGTAACGGTAGAGGGATTTACCTGCTCACTGGAGCGCACCACCCACCTGCCCGCCCGCACAGAGAGCCGTATATCTGCCGTGCTGGGCTTCTGCACCCCCGGGCAGCTGCGCCGCACCTTCCAGCTGGCTTACCTGAATGAAGAGCGCGCCCGCCCCTACTTCCCCCTCTTCAACTACAACACCTGGTACGACATCGGCTACTTTTCCCCCTACAACGAAAAAGATGTGCTCGACACCGTGCGCCTGTTCGGCGAAGAACTGGTGCGCAAGCGCGGCGTGGTGATGGACTCTTTCCTGCTCGATGACGGCTGGGACAACACCGAGACGCTCTGGCAGTTCCATGACGGGCTGCCCAACGAGTTCCGCAACATCCGCGCCCTGATGGAAAGCTACGGCTCCGCCCCCGGTGTGTGGTTCTCTCCCTGGGGTGGCTATGGTCAGCCCAAGCTCAACCGTATCGCCGCCGCCGGCGATACCTACGAGACGAATGAGCGAGGCTTCGCACTCTCCGGTCCGAAGTACTACGAACTCTTCCGCGATATGTGTCTGCACATGATTCGCGAGCACGGCGTGAACCACTTCAAGCTCGACGGCTGCAGCGGCATGGCCGAGCCGGCCCCCGGCTCCCGCTTCGGTTCCGATTTCGAGGCTGCCATCGCCCTCATCGATGAACTGCGCGCCGAAAAGCCCGACATCTACATCAACCTCACCACCGGCACCTGGGCCAGCCCGTTCTGGTTCGGCATAGCGGATTCCGTGTGGCGCGGTAACTGGGACCACGATTTCTGCGGCGTGGGTACCGCCCGCCAGCAGTGGATAACCTTCCGCGACGCGATGATTTACGCCCACAACGTGAAGATATCCCCTCTCTTCCCCATCAACTCGCTCATGACCCACGGCGTCATCTACAACAAGGGCGCCCGCGGACTCATGACGACCGAGGCCGATGACCTGGCAGACGAAATCTGGAGCGGTCTGGGGCTCGGCACCCAGATGCAGGAGGTCTACATCACCCCGGCCATGCTCAAGGAACACGAGTGGGATACCCTGGCCGCTGCGGCCAAGTGGACCCGCGCCAACGCCGCCACCATGATAGACAGCCACTGGGTAGGCGGCGACCCTGCCGCGCTCGAGGTGTACGGCTTCGGCTCCTGGAGCCCCGAAAAGGGTATACTAGTGCTGCGCAACCCGAGCGATACGGAGCAGAGCTTCAGTTTCGACCCCGCTGCTGTTTTCGAACTGCCGCTCGGTGCCCCGCTGTGCTACAACCTCAGCTCGCCCAAGGGCGACAACCTGCCCGCAACAGCGACGGCCGGCAAGGCTACTGAGCTAAAGATTAAGCCCTTCGGCGTGCTCATCATCGAAGCTACGCCCCAGGCATAAACCGAGTTACGATAGACACGTTTTCCGATTCCGGCTGTCACCTATGGTGACAGCCGCTTTGTTTCAACCGGGTCCCCGGCTCTTATCACTTATCTATTGATTTGAGCAGTGCCTGCACTGCGGCCATGCGGCGGGCGGGATATACGCGCAGCGTCTGCCCATCGCAGAAAAGCACCGCGCAGGCACGGCGTTTTTTCAGCTTAACCGAAGCGCCCTTGCAGACATACCACAGAGTATCCGGCAGCAGAGGAAAAGCATTGCCACTCATGACCCCATACCACTGCCAATCAATGTCCAGAGCAGAGGTAACATCAGGCAAATCGACGCTGTAAATCACGGGTTCATCGGCCGTGGCAGAGGTAGTCCCCGGCTCCACATCACCGCGACGGCGCACCTCGACCTGTGCCGAGTGACCTTTCGGCCCGGCCCAGGGGAAGAGATGCAGCACCCCCTTACCGGTGGAGGGGCGCAGAACCAGCGCACCATCTGCAGCTTTTTCCGTGGCTTTTTTCTTCAGCGTTTTCAAGCTGAGAGCCAGCGGAGCCTCGGCGTAGGGAATGGCCACCCCGGCAAAATAATCCTCGCGGCTGATAGGAGGGCCAAACAG
Organism: Akkermansia sp.; assembly: GCA_045592685.1. Classification (GTDB taxonomy): domain Bacteria; phylum Verrucomicrobiota; class Verrucomicrobiia; order Verrucomicrobiales; family Akkermansiaceae; genus Akkermansia. The sequence goes on from JAZNVF010000019.1 coordinate 21,593, forward strand.
ATTCTCGGCATCATCGGCCTTCCACCATTCCAACACAGCCGCCAGAGTAAAAAACGGCCCCATTACAATCAGCAGTCCCCCGAAAACCAAAGCACGAGTCCCCTCGACATAGTGCCACAAGGCAAGCCCACCGAAAACCAGAGCCACCCCCAGCCATGCTAACAATAAACCGACACAAAAACGATTCATTACTTCAACGCAACAAAAAAAGTATCAAGATCAAGCGCAAATTCGCATCTCACTTACCTTCGCCGTACTGAGCACGAAAATAGGCGGTGATATCAAACCACTGCTCAATACGATAGCGCTTGCCGTTGTACATATATATTACCTGATGGCAATCAAAATAACGACCATCCTCACCAGGCACCAAAGCCTGTCGCTCAGGCGCCACCACCCCCGGCAGCATAGACAACAAACTGTACTGCATGCGAACCGCCTCCGGGCTCGTCTCTGCAATCACCCAAGCCGTAGCCTGTGAAAGCCCCGGACCACCACTCTGCAGCCCCTGCATAGAAACCTTCGCAGCCGCAATCTCCGCAGATATAGCAGTCAGTACCGCCTCCGTTGGCTTAGCCGGCAACTCTGCAGCACCCTCCGGCGCAAAAAGGGCCTTGGCTAAGGCCTTCGACCCGTAAAAATACTCCGCACGCAAACGCTTCTCCTGCGATTGAAAAGATTTTATTTCCTTCGGGCTCATACCAACCAACAACAAGCTATCCTCCAAAGTTTTGCGTGGCAACGCCACACGGCGAACATTCTCCGGCAACGCAGCCAGCCAAACCGCTACCCTGGCAGCCACGGCATCCGCCGCAGCGGTATCCTCTACCCCCTTCAATAGCGAGTTAATATCGCGGATACTATCTGCCACCAACTGCAATGCAGCCAACTGCTCAGCAGTCGGTAGCACCGCGAAAGAAGCATCATCACCTAACGCCTCAGCCAGAGCAACTGAACCGAAATACGCCCCCGCGCGCAGTCGAGCCACCTGCTCCCTTGCACCAGCGTCTGCCATTTCGGCCTGCTCCAAACTCATCGGTTCAGGGCTGAACCCCCACTGCGGCTCACCACCGTCAGCAGCAACATCCAAACACAAACAATACCTCTCAACCTCCGCAGCCACAGCATCCGCCCCGGCACAATCATTCACCGAACCAAGAAGTCTCTCCAACTTTTGCAATGCATTGGCCCTCATCAAATCGGCAGTGCTCATAGCACCCTCAACAGCCTCCGTAGCCTGCGGCTCAACTTCAACAGTTGCACTCACCGGCAACACACCCAAAACTGTCATTAAATATAGAGTCTTCATGCCCGACAAGTCTAGCAAATCTATCAATAAAGTCAACCGAAAAAAACAGCATACCCTCGAAAGCCACATGTGCCCTAAACTTGAGGTATTGGAGCGGCAATATGGCAATCATAGCCGTCCAGATCTGACACATCACAGCACTCTTATTCATCTCAATTATGGTCATAAAAAAGCCTTCAATCTGCCAGCGCGACTTGTAGAGCGCGCTGATAGTATCAGACTCCCGGTGTGCATTATTCGTGATAAGCTCAATCGTATGCTCAGGCTCAGCAGGAGTGGTTGCTGCCTGTCCCGATTTGCGACGGGAAGAATCATATGGGCAATAAACCACCACGCGCCGCAAAGGGTGAGAATACTTTTTTGACGTATCATCACCTATTAATTCTATGGCTTCGTCTACCAGAATGTCCTGTTCCCGGTCGTCTGGCTGGGGAAAAGCATCTTTGCGGGTAATCTTGCTATCCTTGCGCAGTCGTACGATAAAGCTGATGCCTCTGCTGTCCCAAGCGTTTGTGAAGCAGCCGGTAGATATCCTGGAACACCATAGCATCACGCCTAGCGTTCTGGTGGCATAGCGCATTGCGGGATAGGGTCTTTTGAATGCCCAGGGGGTTAAGACCGCCCCTTATTCCTTGCAGCCCCTTATACAGATATCACGCAGTGACTGACAGTCTGCCATACGGCAGATATATCTCGAAAGACCTTATTTCACCGGTGCAAGGGGTGCACGTCCATACTGATTCGGGCCGCTACTGGGACGACATGCCAAAATAATGACAATGATGAAACCAACATACGGAATAAAGCTCAACAGAGTGTACACTCCGCTCAGACCACTGTCATGCATTCTGCGCCAGGATACGGCCAAACCGGGAACTATTGAACCCACCAGAAATACAAGTTGGGAAACGGGTATCCCCGCGAAAAGCAAAACATCAACAGCAAACGCAAAGCAGTAAATAATCAGGTTAGCCAGCGAGTAGAACCAATATTCGGAACGACTGGCACGGCCGGAAAAGCACGCATAGTGCCTCATGCAGCTCTTAAATGCATTCACCGGATTCCACGAGGCTGATGAAGTATTGACAAGCTGAGAATAAGCGTGGGGTACGACGTTGGGCGCTGCGGTATTCCCCAGGAGCTCGGAAACATTCCCCCAGCTTTCAGCCCCCGGAAATGCGACCAGGCTCTCACCCGTAATTTCTCCACAGTCAATCATTTTGATAATCATGTCAACAGTCAGAGGGCCGGCCTGAGTACCATCCTTCTTGATTACATAGTATTGCTCCATATTCAAACAGCTCGTATTGTAAATGAGAAATAACGGGGTCATGGCACCCCGCCGCCTCAATAGACTAACACTTTGTTTTCAGATAGTCAAGTATCTTTGAAAAAATCACACCAAAAACGACGGGGCTGCCAAAAAGCAGCCCTGTCGTTTTTAATGTGAAATCGGGGGCCCGTGTCACCAGCCGCCGCCAAGAGCGGTACAAAGCTTGGCAAGGCTCATACGAATCTGCTGACGGGTGGATATAAGGTTTAGCTCGGCCGAGAGCCAGGCGCGCTCAGCAGCCGCCACGTTGAGGAAATCACTCTCACCGGAATTGAAGCGACGCAGGGAGAGCTCGGCCGCCTCCTTGTTCGCGGCGGCGGCAGCCTGGTACTGCGGCAGTTGGTTAGTGAGTTTGGCGTAGGATATGAGGGCGGACTCAACCTCAGCAAAAGCAGCGAGTACTGTCTTGCGATAGGCCTGAGCCGAAGAATCGCGCTCAAGTTCGGCAATATTCACGTTCTCGTTGAGCGTGGTGCGGTTGAATATTGTCTGACTGGCGCTGGCACCAAGGTTCCATGCTGAGTTACGCCAGAACCCGGAGAAATCAGACCCGCCGGATGAACCGACACGCCCCGTCAGTGAAATTTTCGGAAACAGGTCAGCCACACGAGCGCCGATATTAGCAGTGGCCCGGTGCAGGTCATACTCTGCTCTTACCACATCAGGTCGGCGGCGCAGAAGCTCTGCGGGCAAACCGGTGGGCACGCGTGGAATCTTGTTGTAGGTGGCAGCTCCGGGCATGCGCAGGGCTACTTTATCAACCGTGGTTCCCAGCAGGGTGGCCAGGGTGTTCTCGCAACTCTTAATGTTAGCCTCGTACGTGGGAATCTGCGCACGGGTGGAGGCGATGGTAGAGCGAGCCTCCGCCAATTCAAGATTAGCCACCATACCGACGGCCTCTTTCTTCTTCACGACGTTGTAAGTACGCTCTTGGTACTCAAGCTGTTCGCGAGCGATTCTCAGGCTTTCCTTCGCAGAAATCCACTCGAAATAGGTGTTGGCCACACTGGCGGCCAATGCAGTGCGGGTGGCATTTGCTGCGGCCTGAGTAGAGCCAAGGGAGGCCGCTGCGGCCTCCACCTCACGGCGAGTTCCGCCCCAGATATCGGGAGTCCAGGAGGCGGAAAGCGCGCCACTCCATCCGCCATGAGAGGTAGAGGTATTGAAGTTGCCGGCATTATCTCCACCGATAGACGTCGAGCCCGTGGGGAACAGCCCCGAACGGGCCGAGCGCAGAGAGGCCTCTGCCTTGGCAATGGCAAGAGCCGAACTCACCATATCCGGGTTGCCGAGGAAAGCGCGGTTAATGAGGTCGTTGAGCTGAGCATCGCCAAAGCTTTTCCACCAGGTGGTAAGTGATTCCTGACTGCTGGAAGGCGGCAGAGCGTTCACCCAGGTAACGGGCAACCCCTGTTCGGGTGCACCGGTAAAGTTCGGTCCCAGCTGACAGGCGCTCAATAGTGCAGCAGCAAGTAAAACGGTCGTAAAACGTATCTTCATGTTATGCAGTAAAAATGATAAGTGAATTATTCATGACGCAGGGCGTCGATGGGGTCTAAGCGGGAACCCTTCCATGCCGGGTACCAGCCGAAAACAATGCCGATAACGGCGGCAACAGATACCGAAAGAACCATGGCCGATACCGATGAGGCGATGGGCCAGCCCATTTTCGCGCTCACGATACCCGAGGCTACACGGCCCACAATGATACCGATAAACCCGCCAATGGTGCACAGAAGCACAGCTTCGAGCAGGAACTGCCACATGATATCGCGAGGGCGGGCACCCACGGCCATGCGCAGACCGATTTCGCGCGTGCGCTCGGTGACGGACACCATCATGATGTTCATGATGCCCACGCCACCCACTACCAGCGATATCATGGCCACGGAGATGAGCAGACTGCTGATGGTGTCGGTGGTTTCCGTCATCATCTTGACGAACTGTGAGCGATCGCGCATGTTGAAGTCATCGAGCACGCCGGGTTCCAGCTCGTGCTGGCGGCGCAGGATGGGGGTCATGGCATCCATGGCGGCATCGGGAGCCTTGCCGTCGTGCAACTGCACCGCAATACTGTCCACCGTGCGGGTGCGCAGCGGGTGGGGAGCATTCGTGTAGGGTTGCAGGTCACAACCGGGGTAAAAGTTCACGGTGGTGGTCGAGAAGGTATCCGTAGAAGAAACCTTGGCGCTGTTGGCCGCGCCACCCTTGGAGATGGTGGCCGAGCCGCTGGCTCCCATCAGACGGGTGCGGATACTGGTCCAGGGGAGCATAATGCAGTCATCCTGGTCATTACCCATGCCGTCGGCCCCCTTGGCCTCGAGCACACCAACGACAGTAAACACAACGTCTTTGATGCGGATATCGCTGCCGATGGGTTCAGTACCGGCGTAGAGTTCTTTGGCGATGGTCTCCCCGATGACGCACACGCGGCTGGCCTCCTCCACCTGCTTGCGGGTGAATGCGCGCCCTCGGGCTACCTTCCACCCTTCGATATCGAGGTAATGCTCGTTGCCCCCCATGATGGAGCGAGGGCTCCAGTTCTGGTTGCCCACAATTACCTGACCACTGGCACGCACCACGGGCGAGGCTGCTTTCACGAAAGTGGGGCACTCCTTCATGAGGGCATCCGAATCCGCCGCATAAAGCGAGGCACGCCCGCCCTGCCCCGTGTTCACACCCGCCGTACTGACGGAGGCACCGGAGACGGTAATGACGTTCGTACCCATGGAGGAGAATTTGTCGGCCACCTGTTTCTTGGAGCCCTCGCCAATCTCCATAATGGCTACCACGGCAGCGATACCGATAACGATACCCAGCACGGTGAGCGCGGCGCGCATGGGGTTGCGCACCAGGGCTTTCATACAGGTTATAAGCAGAGTACCTATCTTCATTTCTTAAGAGTGGCTGAAAGTTCGTCGGATACGCCTTCGAGAATCAGGCCGTCGCTCATATTGATGGCACGGTCGGTGAAGGCGGCGGTTTTCGGGTCGTGGGTCACAATGATGACGGTAATTCCCTGTTTGCGATTAAGTTCGCGGAACATGTTCATGACCTCGACCGAGGTGGTGGAATCGAGGTTGCCGGTAGGTTCGTCTGCCAGCAGAATTCCCGGGCTGTTGATGAGCGAGCGGGCGATAGCCACGCGCTGCTGCTGACCACCGGAAAGCTGCGCCGGGGTGTGGTGCATGCGCTCCTTGAGCCCCACCAGCTCGATGAGTTCGAGCGCGCGGGCACGAATCTCAGCCGTGCTCTTGGCAGGGTGGTAATAATAGGCGGGCATCATCACATTCTCCAACGCCGAGGTGCGAGCCAACAGGTTGAAGTTCTGGAACACAAAGCCGATTCGTTTGTTGCGCAGCAGGGCGCGCTCGTTGGCATTCAGCCCGGCGACATTGTGCCCATCTATCCAGAACTCTCCGCTCGTGGGGCGATCCAGACACCCCAATATGTTCATGAGGGTCGATTTCCCCGAACCGGAGGCCCCGGTGAGCGACACGAACTCGCCGTCCTCAATACGCAGGGAAATTCCCTTGAGTACCGGCAAATCAATCTCGCCCAGGTGGTAAACCTTGGTTATGTTTTTCAGCTCTATCATGCTCTGAAAGGAGTTAAGGCTTGGCTGTATCACCGCTTACATCGGATGGCCGCCGCGCCCACCGGCAGCGGCATTCTGCCCGGGTCTGGGCTCTACGCCACCGGCTCCACGCTGGCGACGCTTGGGGCCATTCATGCCGAAAATTCCTCCCTGCTGCCCGCCTTTGCCGGCGGCAGCGGAGGGGGAAACGGTGCGCAGACCGGTTACCAGTTTGTCGCCGACTTCGAGTTTCTCACCCGGCAGCGGGGTCACAATGCTACGGGTACCATCACTCTCGCCGCGCAGCACGCGCACGGGAGCAACCTTGTCACCCTTCTGCACCCATACCAGGGCTCGTTCTCCCTCGGCATTGACGGCAGGCTCAGTTACCGGTTCGGGGGCAGCCCCCTCTCCCTCAACAGCCGGTGCGACAGGGCGCTCAGGGCGTGAATGTTTACCGGCAAATGCCGGGTCAATGAACTCCGGTGCGGGTCGGAAGTCAAACGCCGCCTCGGGCACCATCAGGCAATCTTTCACTTCTTTGACGATGAAGTTGGCATTCGCGCTCATGTAGGGCAGCAGCTTGCGATCGGGGTTCTCGATATCGATTTCCACGATATAGGTCACCACGTTTGAAGACATGGTGGCATTCGGGCGAATCTTGTTCACCACGCCGGTAAAACTTTCATTCGGCAGGGCGTCCACCGTATAACGCACCTCCTGCCCGGCATGCACTTTAGCAATGTCGGCTTCGTTCACACTGGCCCAAATCTGCATCTTGCGCAGGTCGCGGGCTACCAGGAACAGGGTCGTGGCGCTCATATTGCTCACCACGGTCTGACCTACGTTCACCTGGCGCACCACGATGGTACCATCCACCGGGGTGGTGATACGGGTGTAGTCTCGGTTGCGCAGCTCGCTCTCCAGCATGGCATTCGCGCTCTGCAGCTGAGCCTCGGCATTCGCCAGCTGAGCCTGAGCACTCTGCAGAGAGGCAGCGGCATTCTCAGCCTGGGTCAGGTATTGGTCATAGTCCATCTGCGAAAGAGCATCGCCCACGCCCAGCTTTTTGGCGCGCTCCAGGTCTCGGTCTGCTTTCTTCTTGTTCACCTCGGCCTGCGATATGTTCGCCTGAGCCGTAAGAATCTGGGCTCTTGCCTGAGCCACACTGGCCTCTGCCCGCTTAATGTCAAGCTCCACGATAGTGTCGTCAATTCGGGCGAGCAGCTGACCGGCTTTCACCTCGCTGCCGTAATCCACACGGTTACCGGCGAGGTCCACGCCGAACTCCTTGATTTCACCGGTCACCTGCGCACCAACATCCACCAGTTCCTGGGGTTCCAGCGTGCCGGTAGCCTGCACCTTGTTCACAAAATTGTCACGCACCACCTCGACGGTGCGGAACTCCGTCACCGTGCTGTCATTCCCCTGCATATAATACCACGCAGCAAACCCGCCGCCCACCAAGGCAGCGCCTATTCCCCATTTTACAATCGCATTCACGGCTTGAATCTTACTCCTTCCGGTTAACTTGTCAAGTTACTTTTTTCTAACAGGCACCCTGCGACACTCTGCAGGGTGCATAACGGAGAACGCAGTAACAAAAAAAAATCTACACATTTCTACGGCGTAAAATTGTCATCCCGAACAAAATTGAATGTGAGGTGAAAGATTCATTTGCATTCTGACGTATCTTATAGTACAATATTGAAGAATGATAAACTACCACTTTCATACGCTGATTTTCAGTCTCCCGGCACTGATAGCACCGAATGTCTGTCACGCAGACTCTGCCACCACCGCCCTGCAGACAGCCGTGCAGACCAATGATTGGCAAGGTGTACAAGCTGCACTGGCAGCAGGAGCAAATCCAAACTGCCGGGTGAACGGCAGAGCAGCCCTGGAGCACGCTATAACGCCCCCTTGGCACAACGCCAAACCGACCATTGCCTACGCACTGCTGCAGGCCGGTGCCACCCCAGAAGGCGCCGAGAAGGCAGCCCCCTGGGGGCAACACATCTACGCACCATACTTCACGCTGAAACGTGGAGAGCAGCCCACCCCGACACAAGCAGCACAGATGATGGAGTATGCACTCGATAGCGGCGTGCCATCCTGGATTCGGATGGCGCTGGAATGCGGAGCCGATCCGAATGGCTATTGCAGCGGGGAACTTGCCCCGCAAACTGAAGGCTGGACCTACCTGTACCGCGCTATAATCGGGGGAGAATGCGGCTATGTCGACAGTGTCGGCACAGCCCGTGAGCTGCTATTAGCGGGAGCCAATCCGAACAAACGGAACATCAACGGACTGGTGCCACTGCAAAGCTGGCGCTGCCGGGATGAGAAAGTTACCGTGTTGCTCGATTTCGGAGCAGACCCGAAACTCGCCAACACTCCGGAGCAAATCCCCGGCGGCAGCACTATGTTCACCAGCGCCCCACTGCTGCAACGGGCAAACTCTGCCGACATTCCACGACTACTGACCGGCGGCGCCAACCCTATGCTCCTCAACAGCAACGGCGACACCTCACTTATGTATGCCGAAACCGCAGAGGCCGTGCAGGCGCTGCTCTGCGCAGGAGTATCATGGAGCGCACGAAACAAGGATGGAGAAACCGCCCTGCACAAAGCTCTGAAACAGCACCATATCGGCGCTGTTCGCGCACTGCTTGATACCAGACCCGAGCACGAGCGAGCCTATGCCCTCAAACTGCTAAAGGAGATGTTCGCCGATGTTGTGATGTTCAGCGAGAGTCCTGAACTGCCCGCGCTACTTCTGAGTCACGGCGTGACGGTTCAGGACATCAAACCAGAATATGTGGTGAATGCCCTGCACTACGGCAGACTGCCCAGCGTATTGCTACTCATGCAGCACGGTCTGAACCTATCCCCGGAGCTGGCACAGCGGGCCCTGTTCAGCGTGAGTGCCTGCCCGAGCCCCAGACCGGAAATCATAGAATTCACTCTGCAACACGGAGCCGATGTGAATGCTCTGGACTCCAACGGTCGGAATGCCGCCATGGTAGCCTTGGCTCTCCGCAGCAGTAAGCAGTGCTGCCTGCACCCGGATAACCTGCGCGCTCTCATTGCTGCAGGACTGAATACTCAGCAACGTGACCGTAACGGTAAAACCTTGGCAGAATACACAGAGGAACTCATCGGCAAGCGAAAATCACCCATAAAACACTTGCTCGAAATCAGCGAAATACTCACCGCCCAGCGCAAGTAACGGTCAAACGGACCACTCTGCCAATCTCTGGGGGGGGGCTTAACGGTGTTGCCGTCTCCGGCAACGCTGCTACCTGGGGGCAGCTCCCCCCCATCTCGTATCAGAGAGCCACGCCCCTCCAGGCTGTGAGCTCACCTGTACCAAACAGGCCCTGTCTCCGGATTGGAGACAGGGCCAAAGTTTCAACAAATACCCAAGAGGGGGTATCAGAGCACCTCAGGTGCCAGAGAAACGATCTTCATGAAACCTTTTTCACGAAGCTCGCGAGCCACGGGCCCGAAGATACGGGTGCCCTTGGGGTTGTTGTCCTTGTCGATGACCACAACAGCGTTGGAGTCAAAGCGGAGCACGGAGCCGTCATCGCGACGGATGGGGGCGGCGGTGCGGACAACCACGGCCTTCACCACGCTGCCCTTCTTAACGGAGGCAGTGGGGATAGACTCGCGAATGTGGCAGGTGATGATGTCACCGATGTGAGCCTGATCGGTACCGGACTTGCCGATAACGCCGATCATCTTGGCGGTGCGGGCGCCGGTGTTGTCGGCGACCTGAACGAGGGATTCCATCTGGAGCATGGTATGTAATGTCCTTTCCGGTTTAGTGTTTGATGATTTCCACGAGCTCCCAGCGCTTCATCTTGGAAAGCGGGCGGGTCTCACGAATGCGCACGGTATCGCCAACCTTAGCGGTCTCGTTCTCGTCGTGAGCATAGAACTTCTTGCTCTTCTTGACGATCTTCTTGAACACGGGGTGGGGCACGCGGGCCACATACTCCACAACGATGGTCTTGTTCATCTTGGTGGAGACAACAACGCCGACGCGGGTCTTACGAAGGCCCTGGGGCTTGGTGGTCGTAGTAGTTTCTTCGCTCATTGTATAAGTCCTTGGGTTACTTCGTTATCAGTTCTGGTCGGCAGCGGCGCCCTCGCCCTGAACAGTCAGGGCGCAGGCGAGCTCCTTGCGGACGATGCGGAGGCGCTGGTTGTTCTCCAGCTGACCGGTACCCTGCTGCAGGCGCAGGTTGAACAGCTCCTCGCGCAGACCACGGATGTGGGCGGCGAGCTCCTTAGCGGGCATACCGCGGAAGTCTTTGGCTTTCTTTACAGGCATAATCTGTGTAATGTTTGTTGTTTACTTGGTTTAAGCCTGGGGCTCAACGCCCTGGCGGTATACGAAGCGCGTGCGGATGCCGAGCTTGTTGGAAGCAAGGCGGAGAGCCTCGCGGGCGGCGGATTCGGTAACACCGCCAACCTCGAACATGATGTTGCCGGGGCGGCAGACGGCTACCCAACCCTCAACAGCACCTTTACCCTTACCCATACGGGTATCCGGCGGGCGCTTGGTGAAGCTCTTCTGCGGGAAGATGCGGATGTACACGCGACCACGACGGCGCAGGTAACGGTTGATGGCGATACGGCAGGCCTCAATCTGGTTGTTGGTTACCCAACCGCGGGTCAGTACCTGAAGGCCGAAGTCACCGAAGGCAACATAGTCACCGCTGGTAGCATTGCCGCCGCGATTGCCGCGGTGCATCTTGCGGTGGTTGTCCTTCACTCGTTTAGGCATTAAAGGCATATTTTATATCTCCTGTAATCGTTAAAGGTTCTTGTGATGTGTAGGGGATTAAGCATCGCGGCGGTCACGACGGGGGCGAGCCGGGCGGTTCGGGCGGCCGGAGGGAGCGGCACCGGGAACCTCGGGGCGCTTGTTGATCCAGCACTTGATACCGATGATACCGTAGAGGGTGCGAGCCTCGGCAAAGCCGTAGTCGATGGGGGCACGCAGGGTCTGAAGCGGTACTTTACCTTCGCGGTACTGCTCGGCACGGGCGATGTCAGCACCACCCAGACGGCCGGCGCAACGCACGCGGATACCCTCTGCACCGAAGTCCATGGCAACCTGCACGGCACGCTTCATAGCGCGACGGAAGGAAACACGGCGCTCAAGCTGAGTGGCGATGTTCTCGGCCACGAGCTGGGCGTCGAGTTCAGGCTGACGAATCTCCATGATATCGAGCTTGACCTGAGCACCACCGCAGAGCTTGCTGAGGGCGGCGGTCATGTCCTCGATGTTCTTACCCTTGGGCCCGATAACGAGACCGGGGCGAGCGGTAGCGATGGTCACGCGAACGCTGTTCCAGGCGCGCTCGATGGTGATGCGGGAGATAGCGGGCGAGGAGCCCTTGAGGTCGCTGTTAAGCTTGGCGGTGTAGTCCTTGATGAACTTACGGATTTTGAGGTCCTCGTGGAGCTTGGTGGCATAGTCCTTGCCGGTAGCATACCACTTGGAGCGCCAGTCTTTAGTAACGGCCAGACGGAAGCCGATAGGATTTACTTTCTGTCCCATAGTGTTTGTTTATGTGCTTGTGTTGTGGTTATGCCTCGGCGTTGGCGAGGATGACGGTGATGTGGGAGGTGCGCTTGCGGATCATGTTGGCGGAACCGCGAGCGCGAGCCATTGTACGGCGGAAGGTGGGACCTTCGTCGACCATGACGCTCTTGAGCACGAGCTCATCGGCGGAAAGGCCATTGTTGTTCTCGGCATTGGCTACGGCGGCCTTCAGAGTCTTGTTGAGGAGGTAGGCGCCCTTCTTGGGAGTGTAGCTGAGCACGTCAGTAGCCTGAGAAACAGACATACCCTGAACGGCAGCGGCTACATCGCGCATCTTCTTCGCAGAGATGCGAGCGTTCTTGTATACTGCTTTAACTTCCATTGTTATGGTATTTGTTGAAGATTAATCATTATTTGTTACGGACACACTGTCACCGACTGACACAGAAAGAGAGGGATTAAGCTGGCGCTGTACCAGCAGCCCCGCCACTTTCTTGCGCACATCGGTCACGATGGCACGTGCAATCGCCTGGTCACCGCGAGTTACCTGCATAGGCATACCCACTTCAACCTTGCTCTCGCGACCGGCATTGATGACGATGAGGCCACTCTCTGAGTCAATGCTCAGCACACGGGCATCTGTCAACGTGCCGGAGAGGTCATTCAGCGGCGCCTGGCGCAGCCCGAGGGCTACATCAAGCTCACGCAGAGCAGCCTCAAGCGCCTGGCGTGCAGCAGCATCTTCCACCAGAGCACCGCGTGTATAAGCGGTGACAGCAGAGGTGAGCATGAGAGCAGTCTGTCGCAGGGAGTCCAGCTCGGCATTAGCTGCCTCGAGCTGAGCGGCCGTGTCAATCAGACGCTCTTCGCCACTGCCCAGCGCAGCGCCGCCGAGAGCCTCCAGACGAGCGCGGATTTCGCGCAGCTGGCGGCGTGCTTCATCAGCATCCGCCCGGGAGAGGGCATAGGCTTCACGAAGCGTGGCAACCTGGCGTTCGAGTTGTGCGATCTTGTGGTCCGCAGCACCACTGCCCCCCTCGCCAGCACCGGCAACCATACCCATACCACAGAGGGCGAGGGTAAGGAGAACGAAGCTGAGACGAGGTGCGGACATGTGGCTGAGTGCGGGTTATTATTACTTCTTGCCGATACCGCCGTGCGCCTTGAAGATGCGCGTGGGGGCGAATTCACCGAGCTTGTGGCCGACCATGTTCTCCGTTACATACACGGTGGTAAAGCTCTTACCTGCGTGTACGAGGAAAGTGAGGCCGACGAAATCCGGAATGACCATGGAGGCGCGGCTCCAGGTTTTGATCGGCTTGCGGTCCCCGCTCTGAAGCTGGGCGTCAACCTTGTCGAGAAGAGGCTGGCTTACGAAGGGTCCTTTTTTGAGGGAACGTCCCATTGTTCTAAGTGATATTGAAGGTTAAAAATTACTTGCTCTTGCGGCGCTGTACGATGAACACATCGCTGGGCTTGCGAAGACGGCGAGTCTTCTGACCCTTGACGTGACCCCAGGGGGACTTCAGGTGCTGACGACCACCACCGGACTTGGACTTACCCTCACCACCACCGTTGGGGTGGTCGACAGGGTTCATACACATACCACGCACGGTCGGGCGGATGCCCATCCAACGGGTACGACCGGCTTTACCGGAGGACTCGTTCATGTGCTGGGTGTTGCCAACCTGACCGATGGTGCAGTAGCACTCCACGCGGAACTTGCGAACCTCACCGGAGGGCATCTTGACCAGGGCGTAGTCGCCGTCACGGTTGGAGAGCACAGCCTGCTGACCGGCGGAGCGAGCAATCTTACCACCGGAACCGGGACGAATCTCGATGTTGTGAATAGCAGTACCCAGGGGTACATTCTTGAGGGGCATTGCGTTGCCCACCTTGGGAGCCACGTTCTCACCGCTCTGCACCGTCATGCCGACGGTCAGGCCCACAGGAGCCAGGATGTAGCTCTTGGTGCCATCAGCGTACTGGATGAGGGCGATGCGGCAGGTGCGGTTCGGATCATACTCAATACCGATCACGGTAGCAGCTTCCGTGCGGGTGCGGCGGAAGTCCACCAGGCGGTAGTGGTACTTGTGGCCACCGCCGATGTGGCGGGTGGTGATGCGGCCGTTGTTGTTGCGGCCGGCCTTCTTGGGCAGGGGCTCGAGAAGCGACTTCTCGGGCTTGTCCGTCGTGATCTCGGCGAAGTCCGAGACCGTCTGGAAGCGGCGCCCTGCGCTCGTAGGCTTGAGGTGCTTGACTGCCATTACTAATTCCCTTTCTTCTTCCGTTGGCCGCCCTGCTCAGGGATTGAGGCGCTTGCCTCGGCAGAACGACACCGGATGTACCACGGTACCGCGCGTATCCATT
>JAZNVF010000020.1:0-8693 GCA_045592685.1 Akkermansia sp.
GAGCCATGGGAAAGGAGTGGTTCAGGAAACAGGGGTTAGTCTCATTGCAGAGCGTAGTCTGTAAAGGTTAGGAAACCGCCGTATGCCATAAAAGGCACGTACGGTGGTGTGTGAGGGGGCGAAAGCCCCCTACACGATTTACCTGAGCTTATTCTTTATATCCCCCCGCAAGACGGCCTGAAAGCCCCTGTGTGTGTCGAATAGTTGCAGAGTGCGGGGGGAGCAGGGGAACCGGACTGCGGCGCGATACAGGGCATATTACGTCAAAATGGCGGCAATGACGTAATATATAATTGACGCGCGCGTATACGCGCGTATAATGGCCGCCGTATGACTGACAACACCACTGCCCCCGAGGAGGTCGAGACGGTAGTCACGACCGGGGCTCAGCAAGAGTACAGTGCGGCGCAGATTGATAAACTGGAGGGTCTGGAGGCCGTCCGTAAGCGCCCCGGCATGTACATAGGCGATCCTGATGAGCGAGGCCTGCACCACTGTGTGTTCGAGGTGCTTGACAACTCTATCGACGAGCACCTGGCCGGCTATTGCAGCAAGATTATCATTCAGATTCACGAGGGCGGCACAATTTCCGTGATTGACAATGGTCGCGGTATTCCCGTGGACATTCACCCCAAGTTTGGTATACCGGCCGTGGAGCTGGTGCTCACCAATCTGCATGCGGGTGGTAAGTTCGGGCAGGGTGCCTATAAATATTCCGGCGGTCTGCACGGTGTGGGTGCCAAGTGCGTGAACGCCCTTTCCGACTTCTTCAAGGCAGAGGTGCGCCGCGACGGCAAGCGCCACGTCATCACCTTTGAGCGCGGCAAAACGACAGAGAAGCTGCATGTCGTGGGTACTTGCCCCGAAGGGCAGACCGGCACGGCCATCACCTTCCTGCCCGACCCGACCATCTTCACCGACACCACGGAGTTCAAGTTCGACCTGCTGGGGCGCCGCCTGCGCGAGCTGGCCTTCCTGAACCCCGGCCTGGTTATCGAACTGGTGGATGAGCGCAGCGGTCAGGAGCGCACCGAGACGTTCTACTACAAGGATGGTATCAAAGAGTTCGTGAATCAGCTCGGCGAGAACAAGACCCTTGTGACCCCCGAGCCCATCGCCATGAACGGCGTGCGCCACATCGAGGTCGAGTACGACGGCAAGACGATGGAGGACGACGTGATAGTCGACGTGGTCATGCAGTACAACGACAGCGACCGCTACCAGATTCTCTGCTTTGCCAACTCCATCTTCAACGGCGACGGCGGTACGCACTACTCGGGCTTCCGCAGTGCGCTCACCCGTGTTATCAACAACTACGCCAAGAGCAACAACATGCTCAAGGACAAAGACCCCAGCCTGAACGGCGATGACGTGCGCGAAGGGCTGGTGGCTGTCATCAGCGTGAAGATGCCCAACCCCCGCTTCTCCTCCCAGACCAAGGATAAGCTCGTGAACACCGAAATTGAAGGTGTGGTGAGCAGCGTGGTGTATGAGGAACTCAAGGAATTCTTCGAAGAGAATCCCCAGGTTGCCAAGGTCATCATCGACAAGTGCCTTATCGCCTCCCGCGCTCGCGAGGCTGCTCGCAAGGCCCGCGAAAGCGTGCGCAAGAGTGCCATGACCGTGGGTGGTGGGCTGCCCGGTAAACTGGCAGACTGCTCGAACCGCGACCCGCAGAAGTGCGAGCTTTTCATTGTGGAGGGTGACTCTGCAGGCGGCTCGGCCAAGACGGCCCGTGACCGCCGCACTCAGGCTATTCTGCCCCTGCGCGGTAAGATTCTCAATGTCGAGAAAGCCCGACTCGACAAAGCGCTGGGCAGCGAGACCATCCAGAACATCATCACTGCCATTGGTGCCGGTATCGGCGACGGTGAAGGTGAGGGTTCCTTCGACCTGTCTAAGGTGCGCTATCACAAGATTATTCTGATGGCTGATGCTGACGTCGACGGTGCTCACATCTGCACCCTGTTGCTCACGCTCTTCTGCCGCCACATGCCGCAGCTGGTGCGCGCCGGGTATCTCTATATCGCCCAGCCGCCTCTCTACCGCGTGATTCACCGCAAGGTCGAGCAGTATGTGCAGGACGAAGTCTCGCTTAACCGCAAGCTCATCTCTCTGGGCGGTGGCGATGTGGTGCTGCGCACGCCCGACAAGAGCCGAGAGTTCGATGCAGACTCCCTCATGGGCATACTGGAGACTCTCATCTCCCTGCAGAAGTATGAGGGCAGCGTAGCCAGCCACGGCGGCGATTTCCGCGACCTGCTGCGCCACCGTGCCGCTACCGGCAATTTCCCGCAGTACCTGGTGAAGGTGCGCTGCGGTAACGATGAAGAGGTGCAGTACTTCGCCGATATGGACAGCCTGGCAGCATTCTCCGACGAGAACCGCGACCTCTTCCTCTTCGGCGAACCCACCGAGGAAGAATTGGCAGCCAACCCGCTGCCGGTGCGCGAAGGCCCCAGCCGCCGCGCCCTGCTGCATGAGCTGCACGAGGCCAAGGCTATTACCCGCGTGCTTGCCCGTCTGGAGGAGTTCGGTATTGCCGCCGACCAGTTGCTCAGCGATGACGAATCGGTATTCGAACTGGTGGAGAAGAACAGCACCGTGACTCCCATCAATTATGTGCCCGACATCCTGACCCGTGTGCTCGATATCGGGCGTCGCAGCGTCACCATCACCCGATTCAAAGGTCTGGGTGAAATGAACGCCAAGGACTTGTACGACACCACCATGGACCCTGAGAAACGCGAACTGCTGCGCGTGCGCCTGGATGATGATAACTCCGTGCAGGCTGACAAGATGTTCTCCATTCTCATGGGGGATCTGGTGGAGCCCCGCCGCCGTTTCATTGAGGACAACGCCCTCAACGTACGTAACCTCGACGTGTAACCCTAACCGATTTTTACTGAATTATGAGTGAAACAAGAATCCGCCCGGTAGACGTGGCAGAGGAGGTCTCCCGCAGCTTCCTGGACTACTCCATGTCCGTGATTATTTCCCGCGCTCTGCCGGATGCGCGTGACGGTCTCAAGCCCTCTCAGCGCCGCGTGCTTTATGCCATGCACGAGCTGGGGCTGGTGCCCTCCAAGGGCACGGTCAAGTGCGGTCGAATCGTGGGTGACACCATCGGTAAATACCACCCGCACGGTGACGCCTCCGCCTACGGCACGCTGGTGAACATGGCTCAGCCCTGGTACATGCGCGATGTGCTGGTGCTTGGTCAGGGTAACTTCGGTTCGCCTGAAGGTGACCCGCCCGCAGCCTATCGATATACCGAGGCTAAGCTCAGCCACCTGGGCCTGTCGCTGATGGATGACCTGGACAAAGACACCGTGGACTTCCAGCCCAACTACGACAACAGCACCACCGAGCCTGTCGTGTTCCCCTCCGCCTTCCCGAACCTGCTGGTAAACGGTGGTCAGGGTATCGCCGTGGGTATGGCCACCAACATGGCACCCCACAACCTGGGCGAGGTGGTGGACGGCGTGTGTGCCTACATCGACAATCCCCTCATTACCAGTGAGCAGCTGCGTGCCTACATCAAGGGACCTGACTTCCCCACCGGCGGCTATGTGCTCGGTTATAAGGGCATTGACAGCTACTTCCGCACCGGTCGCGGCAGCGTGCGCATGCGCGGCAAGATAGAAGTTGTAACCAACGAGAACGGCCGCGAATTCCTGCACATTTCCGATGTGCCCTACGGTGTGAACCGCGCCGTGCTGCAAGAGCGCATTGCTGAGCTCACTCGCGACAAGGTCATCACCGACATCGCCGGCATGCGTGACCTTACCGACTACATCGAAATCGAGCTCAAGCGCGATGCCCGCCCCCAGGTGGTCATTAACCAGCTCTACAAGCTCACCAGTCTCGATACCTCCTTCGCCGTCAATATGCTGGCTATTCATGAGGGGCGCCCCAAGGTGCTCACCATGAAAGATGCCATCAACTTCTACGTTGAGCACCGTCGCGAGGTTATCGTGCGCCGCACCAAGTACCTGCTGCGCAAGGCTGAGGATCGTGCCGAGGTGTTGGAGGCCTACCTCATCGCCCTGGCTAACCTCGACGAGTTCATCCGCATCATCCGCGACTCCCGCAATCGTGAGGATGCCCGCAACCGCCTGATGGCCTTCCGCTACCCCGTAGCTCTGGCAAAGGGACTCGGCATCCTCATCCGCAGCCAGCCCTCCATTCAGGGGGATGAGTACGTGTTCACCGAACGCCAGGTGAACGCCATCCTTGACCTGCGTCTCTATCAGCTTACCGCTCTCGAGAATGACAAGATTTCCGATGAGTACAAGAAGCTGCTTGAGCAGATTGAGGACTACCTCGATATCCTGGCCAACGAGAGCCGCGTGCTCGGTATCGTGAAGGATGAACTTCGCGCTATTAAGGAGAAATATGCCACCCCGCGCATGACCCACATCATCCCCTTCGAGGGCGATATGGCCATTGAGGACCTCATCCCCAATGACTCCATGATTGTGACTATCTCGCACAGCGGCTACATCAAGCGCACGAACTCCGACGAGTACCGTTTGCAGGCTCGTGGCGGCAAGGGAATCAAAGCCGCTACCACCAAGAGCAAGAAAGATGCCAACGACTACGTGGAGCACCTTTTCGCTGCCCAGAATCACGACTATATCATGTTCTTCACCAACACCGGCCGCGTGTATGTGGAGCGCGTGTATGAGATTGACGAGGCAGCCCGCAGTGCTCAGGGGCGTTCCATTAAGAACCTGCTCGACATGCAGGCAGACGAGCGCATTGCCGCCATTCTGCGCCTGGAGCGCAAGGTGAGCGAGGAGGGCAAAGACGTCACCTTCGCAGAAGGCTCCGGCAACGTGGTATTCGCCACCAAGGACGGCACCGTCAAGAAGACCGCCCTCAACGACTTCGTCAACTACCGAAAGGCTGGTATCATCGCTATCAATCTGGAGGAGGGCAACTCCCTCGTGAACGCCGTGCTCACCACCGGCGAGCAAGACGTCATCATCGTCACCCACAACGGCATGAGCATTCGCTTCAACGAGAGCGATATGCGCACCCAGGGCCGCAACACCATCGGTGTGCGCGGTATCAAGCTTCGCGAGGGCGACTATGTGGTCGCCATGGCCGTAGTACCCGAGGGCGAAACCGCTACCACGGAGGAGATTGAGGACGCCCCTGCTGCCGATACTGCGGCAGAGGAATCGACCGCTACCCTCCCCGCTGCCCACTCGCTGCTCGTTGTCTCCGAGAACGGTCTTGGCAAGCGCACCCGTTTCGGCGAGTATCGCCTGCAGAGCCGTGGTGGTATCGGGATCAAGACCATGAACTGTACCGACAAGACCGGTCTGGTCGTTTCGGCCACGACAGTGACCGATGCCGACGAACTCATGATTATGACTTCCGGCGGTCAGTCTGTGCGCATGAAGGTCAACTCTATCCGTGAGACCGGACGCGCTACCCAGGGTGTGAAACTCATCACCCTCAACGGTAAGGAGGCAATTCAGGAAATCACCCTTGTCATCCCCGATGATGACGATGATGATACCGATTCTGCTGAGTCTGCCGACGGGGCAGATACCCCCGCTGCAGAGGACCCCTCTCAGGAGTAATAAACCTCACATTTCCCATATAGTCATACCTGTTCACCCCACCCGCCCCGACAGGCTGGTGGGGTGACTGCTTCATGACGGGGGCTTTTGTCAGAGGGACATATATGTTGATGAGAGCCGTTCCTTGCCTCGCGCGTCACGAACGTCGTGAACATACAAAACTCTTGCATTTTATTCACCCCGGTTGTATGCTGGTGACGTGAATGTTTTTTCCACCTGCTGGAACAGCGCCCGACATACGGATGGTGGGGCGATGTGCGATGAAATCCGCGAGCTGGGCTTTGAGTATATCGAGGCCTCGCATGGCTTGTCGCTTTCGCTCATGCCGGGGCTGATGCAGGCGGTGGATGAGGGGCGAATTCGCGTGGCCGGGGTGCATAATTTCTGCCCGGCCCCCATCGATGTGGCGGGGGATGCTCCCGATGCCTATCGACTCACCTCTCACCGCCCCGAAGAGCGCGCACGGGCCATGCGGCTGAGTATGGAGACGCTGCTGGTAGCGGCTCGTCTGGGAGCTCGGTATGTGGTGCTGCACCTGGGGGAGGTGGAACTTTTTCGCGGGCACGGGTGCACACGGGAGTTGCAGCGCCTGGTGCGCCACGGGTATCGAGGTACGCCGGAGTATGCCCGACTGAAAGGGAAGTTTGTGCGCAGGCGCGTGAAGCTGGCACCGCTGTATTATGAGCGAGCCCGAGCCGCCCTGCACAAGCTGGCAGAGCGGGCAGAGGAACTCAATCTGGTGCTGGGAGTGGAGGGGCGCAGCCATTTTGAACAGGTACCCGGCGAAGCGGAAATGCCACGCCTGATGGCAGAGTTCGCCGACAATCCCCATGTGTGCTACTGGCACGACTTCGGTCATATTCAGCGCAAGCATAACCTGCTGTTGCTCAATCATGACCAATATCTGCGCAGGCTCGCTCCCCATATATACGGAGCTCATGTGAACGATGTGCAGTGGCCGCAGCGTGACCACCGGGCCCCCTTTCAGGGGGGGGATGTTGATTTCGACTACTTGCTGCCACGCTATTTCACGCAGGCCATGCCGCTGACCTGGGAGCTGTCGCCCTCTGTGTCGCGGGAGGCGATTTTGGCTGCCCGCCCTCGTTGGGATGCTCTGCATGCCACCTTGCCGACGTCATGAGAGAAGAAATCACACAGTCTGTGCTGCAACTCTGTGCGGAGCAGGGGGCTGTGCCATTGTTGCTATGCCTGACCGGTTCGCGCGCTTACGGTTGCCATAGCCCGGCGAGTGATTATGACGTGCGGTTCATTTATGCCTATCCGGCTGCGAGGTATTTTTCACTGACCGCGCCGCCGGATGAACTGCGCTTGCCCGATGGCGATGTGTTGGGTTTTGAGTTGGGGAAGTTTCTGCGCATCATTTGCAAGAGCGGGTGGAATGCCCATGAGCTGTTGTATGCACCGACCTGGCATGCCCACCCTGTTGCGGATGAGCTGCGCGCGCTGTGTGCTCCGATGATGAGCCCCGCAACCATGGCTCATGGGCTGATGAGTGGGGCTCATGTGTATCTGCGTCGCTTGCTCTACCTACCACCGGGAGAGTCCGGTACGATGCGTGAGTGTAAGTTGTGCATCGGCACGCTGCGCATGTTGCTCTCTGCTCGTTATGTTCTGCAATACGAGCGTTTTTATCCGCTGCTGCTGACGGAGTTGCTGCCGGCGGTGGGCTCACCTGACCAACAGGAGCTGATGGCGCAGCTGATAAGCTGCCGAGCCCTTGGAAAATTACCCGCCCCCGACCTGTTGGCAACCGCTCGCAGTCATGCAGAGTGTTTGCAGCAGCAACTGCTCGCTATCCCGCTCCCGCAGGTTTCTCCACCACCGGAAGCTCCCATGAATGAATTTTATGCGCGTGTTGTAAACTCTTTGTAATGAGCTTGTTGTGTTTTTTTTGCTTTTTGCTTGCGGGGCCGTCGCCAATGTGCTATAACTGCTGCGGGTACAAACCAACCCTGTGAACTACTATGATACGCCGTTTGATATTCCCCCTGTTACTGTTGGCGCCGGGAACCGCCGTCGCTGCTGAAAATTCCGCTTCTGAGCGTGCCTGTGTCGAGATTTTGCTCTGTGATGATGTGAAGCCTGAGGATGCCGCTCTTTTTGAAAAATACTTCGGGCGGGATATGCAGCCTGTTGAGAAAGGGTGGGATGCCGAGACACTCACCGAATATTCCTCTACCCGGGGGAAGAATGAAGCTGGTAAGCATGTGCTGCGCGAGAGCATACTGCAACTGGCAGAGGATGGCAGCACTCTGCGGCGCCTGAGTTGTGTACGGTTCGAGAATGCTGATGGTAGGCGCGTGAATTACAAGCAACGTGTGCAGCGGGCGGTTGTTCCGTTTGTTTTCGTGAGCAATCTGGTGGATATCGTGGATTTTAACGATGAGCGCATTTATTTCGATATCGTGAAGTATAATCCTGAGACTCGCCGAATTGACAGCGTGGAGCAGAAGCACTGGTCGCGCCGCGAGCTTTCCCCGGCGAAAGAACCGCTTACGGAGCAGGAACGGGCGCTTTTCGCCGAGCTGTTCCCTGCTGAAAAACTGCGCCGTACTCCGCTGAGCTGGGATGCCGCCCGACGTGTCATCTACACGGCACAAGGTTGGGGGCGCGGCGACCGCTATGAGCTGAAGGGGGTAGTCAAGACGGTGACTCCCGATGGGGCGGCCTGCCGCATAGCTTTCAAACCGCTGGAGCGCCGAGGGAATTTCAAGAGCACTTGGCAGAGTTCTGCCTACTCTCCCAAGATGGTCGTACCCTTCGTTTTTGCGAGGTCGGAGGGGCAATACCTGGTGGTGACGATTGAGCAATTTCATCCGCAGAGTGGGGATTACCTCGGCAACCGTATGCTGTACTACGATTTCCGTACCCTGACCCCGATGATGGAAGAAGAATATGCTCTGAAAAACACCCCCTGACGGGGCAGACTATATAAAATTAAGTAGGAGGACTTTCGTCCCCCTCTCACACCACCGTACGTGCCATTTATGGCATACGGCGGTTTCCAATCAGCGTTTGAGGAGTTGATAAAACGAGATATATCCCTCTGCTCGCAGCCATGCGTTATCCATGCAG
>JAZNVF010000021.1:0-12051 GCA_045592685.1 Akkermansia sp.
TTTGCAACCTCGTCCGTCCATCCGGCCTTATATGCAGTTCCTGTTCGTACAGTCGGGATTTCCCCTCGAACTTCCTTTCCCACGGTTTGTTACCTCCCCGCAGTTGTTCTTCAGGTCTGGGATTCCGCATCATCGCGGCTCCGCGCGGACTTTCACCGCAGTGCGCATATCGCGTCGGTCGTACTAAAGAAAGCCCCACCTACTGGTGGGGCTTTCTCCAACTTACTACCTATGAAACTCGATTCCTCCTTTGGAGTGACAGCCGGCGCTCTCTCCTTCACCGGCTATCGGCGGAACCGATGCAGTTTAAACAACGGTAGCAGCCATTTCGTTCAAAAAAAATGAAAAAAAATGAAATTAATATTTTTCTGAGGGTTCATCGTCGTTGCCGATGGAGGATACAGGCACCTCGTTCACCTCATCCAACCTATTCAGCCACAGGAAATAGCGAGTCTGCGAGATAAGCACACCCGAGAGACCGGCCATGCAGATGAGGTTGGGGACGGTCATGAGCCACCAGGGAAACCATATTTGGCTACATCATTACCAGCAAATCTGAAACCGCCCCCGTAATCAGGGGCGCGGGGACGTATTACACATGCCGCAGTGCGAGGAATTCGCGTATACGGGCATTGGTGGAGTTTTTCAACTCGGTGGGGGTGTCATCCTCCACCACACGACCATCTGCCAGAAAGATGATGCGGTCGGCCAACTCGCACGCGAATGCGATATCATGCGAAACGACAATCATCGTCATACCAGAGCGAGCCAGGTCGCGCATGAGAGCCTGCACCTCACCCACCATCTCAGGGTCGAGGGCTGAGGTAGGTTCATCGAAAAGCAGCACCTCCGGGTTCATGGCCAGAGCACGCACGATAGCCACTCGCTGTTTCTGCCCACCCGAAAGCTGGGCGGGGTAAGCAGTAGCCTTGTCCGTCAGGCCGATACGCTCCAGCAGGCGCAAGGCTGTCTGGCGAGCCTCGTGCGGGCTCATCAGACCACATTTGACAGGCGCCAGGGTAATATTGTCGACTATATTGAGGTGGGGAAAAAGATTGAAATGCTGGAACACCATACCCACGTGGCCCCGGTAGCGGTTAAGATCAGCCTCGCTGCGCCCGGGCTCGGTATCGTGAAAGAGAACCTGCCCGCTGTCAGGAGTCTCCAGAAAGTTCATGCAGCGCAGCACTGTGCTCTTACCAGCACCCGAGGGACCCACCAGGAACACAACCTCCCCCCTGTGCACCTGCAGTGAAACCCCTTTTATCACCTGCAAATCGCCAAAGTTTTTCACCAGGTCCCGTACCTCCAGTATGGTATTATCTTTCATTTTTCTTAAGTCGCAGTTCGAGTTTCTTCAACAGGAAGCTCAGCAGCATCACCATGCACAGGTAAATACCCGCTACGGCGAATAGCGGCAGGAAAGCATCGTAAGTCTGGCTGCGTATGATATCGCCGCCTTTCGTGAGGTCTTGCAGGGCAATATAACCGCAGATACTCGTCTCTTTGAGCAGCACGATAAACTCATTGCCCAGCGCCGGCAGCACGTTCTTGAACGCCTGCGGCAGAATCACGCTGCGCATGGTAGTACCATAGCTCAAGCCCAGGCTGCGGCCTGCCTCCATCTGCCCGCGGTCAACAGACATGATACCCGAGCGGATGATTTCAGCCACATAAGCAGCGGAGTTCAACCCGAACGCCACCATGGCCACCAGCACCTTACTGATGTCAACCGAGCCGAAAATCACGAAGTATATGATGAGCAGCTGCACCACGATTGGCGTACCTCGAACCACAGTCAGGTACATGCGGCAGAACCAATCAAGCACGCGCAGACGACCGGTCAGGTCTGCCGTGCTGCGCACCACGGCTATCAGGAACCCCAGCGCTATGCCGATAATGGCTGCGGCCAATGCAATCTCAACTGTCACCAGCAAACCATCTGCCAGGTAGCGCCAACGATCATTCTTTACAAAATCCGTTCGGAAATCATCCGCCAGGCGCCCGGCCATGCTGTCAGCAAGTTGTTCTTCCTCAGGGGTATTCTCGCGCATGTGGCGCTCAATGATAGCAGCCAGCGTACCGTCGGCCTCCATCTCATCCAGCGAGAGGTTAATCATGGTGAGCAGAGCTTCATTCCCCTTGCGCAGAGCCATGGCATACTCCTCCTCCACCACGGGCTCAGGCAAAATGACAAGCCCGCGGCTACCGGCCACGTGATTTTCAGCCGGGGCGTTGTCGAGCACCACGGCATCGACCTTACCGGCATTCATGGCAGAGATGGCCAGCGCGCCATTCGTATAGCGCTCAGGCTCACAGATATGCTCCGTCACGTACGAATCCCCCGAGGAACCATGCTGCACCCCCACACGAACGCCTCGCAAATCAGCCACGCCCTTCACAGCTGAACCTTCCGGCACAATAATGACCTGTCTGGCCCCCGCATAGCTGCGGGTGAAGTTTACCTGGCGCCGGCGGTCCTCCGTCACCGTCAACCCGGAGGCCACAACATCTACCTTGCCGGTCTGCACAGCGGTGATAATCGAATCGAACGCCATGTCTTCCAGTTTGAACTGCACATGGTTGCGACGCCCGATTTCCTTGAGGATTTCCACATCTATACCGACAATCTCTGTTCCTCGGTAGTATTCGTAGGGCGGAAAAGTTGCCTCCATCGCCACCGTGTAGGTGGTCATGGTCGGGGACTCCTGCCGATTGCAGGCAACCAGCAGCAGCGCTGTCAGCATGCAGACAAGCGCAACGCTCAGAGCTCGTAATCTGTTCATACGGGGGAGAGAATACCACATCTCAGCTTGATTACAAGCAAAATCATTCTGCAAGCAGCACGATTTTGAAATAACATGCCGACCGGAATAGTCTCAGGTCGATATCCCCCCCTCTCTTCCTCATAAAAAAAAGCCGCCCTCTCATCGCTTCACCTGCAGATAGATGATATAACGAGCGAAGCGCGGGTCGGGGGAGTCCGTCTCGATGATAAGACGATTGAGAGCACGGCGGGCAGTGCTGCGGGGAGTAACCGTCACGGTAAATTCGCCGGAGTGCCTGCCCTTGCGAGGGTCATAGTCAAAATCCTCGCCCGAAAGAGAGGCGCGGGTAACATTGCGCACGGGGGAACCCTGCGGCAGCGATATACGCAGGGTCTGCGGCGTGGCTGGCGCACCGACGTTCCACTGCATGCTGCGGGTGCTGAGCAGTACTGCCGGCGGCATATCAAAACGCATGGTAAGTCGCGTGGTCTTACCATCGACTGTGGTGGCATCGATTGTTTTCTCCACCCTGCCCTCGAAGGTCGAAGTATCGACGAGGGCAAACAAGCGGTTGCCCTCAATACGGGTTGTGGTGCAGTCACAGTGCGGCTTGGCACGGCGAATGGCATGGTCTGCCACAAAACTGACTTCCACGGATTTCTGCCCGCACTTCAGTTTGACCGACTGTTCAGTAATGCTGAACCCGGCGAATGCCGGCAGGGCGACCAGCAAATACAGGAGAGCGCGCCACATACGCCAAATCAGTCTTGTTTTTCAGCAGGCTGTTCCGCTTTCGGCTCCGGTTTAGGCTGGGGCATGAAAGAGGCTATCAGGAACAACCCCGCCGCTACACACACACAGGAGTCCGCCACATTGAACGCCGGCCAGTGGTAGCCATCAGCAAAACCCTGAGCGGGAATCCAGGGGAAGGAGAAATCGAGGAAGTCCACCACATAGCCGTTGATAAGGTTGGCAAAGAACCCTTTGCTCTCGGCTCCGGGCAGGAAGAAGCCCTGTGTCAGGCGGTCAGTCATATTACCGAATACACCGGCCATGATACAGGCCCAGGCCACCTTCAGCGTGCGATTGTAGAAGAAATTGCGGCGGTAAAGCATGGTGAGCACCACCAGAGCCACCACCTGCACGCCCAGGAACAGGAACGGAGCCCAGGCCGTACCATTGCCCATACCAAAGGCCACCCCTGTGTTGTGAATACGAATGATGTTGAAGTTCACGATGCTGCTGCCGGTAATAACAGGAGTGTGATCCAGATAGTACGGCGTAGGCATGTTGTAATGGAATACGATGTACCACTTGGACACCTGGTCCAGCACATACAGCAGAACAATGAGAATAATCAGATACAGGGTGATGCGCTTCATGATGATATGAAAATATGTTACCGGGGCTCCCCCACCCGGTAACGGCCGGGGAGGGAGCTCCGGTATATGTGAGGTTACTTGCAGATTTCTGCGCAGCGTTCGCAGAGCCCGTCGGCATTCACGGCGGGTTCATAGCGGCGGCAGCGCGGGCACATACCGTGGGCTGTCTTTTCAGCAGTGGCTGCCAGTTCGGCTCCGCGCACTACCTTCAGTTCGCTCACGATGAAGAAGGTCTTGGCGAACTCGGCATCCTCAAGCAGGGCTACCACTTCGGCAGCTTCATCCTGCGGGAGGGTCAGAGTCACCACAGCCTCGTTGTTCTTGTTGAACGCCTTGGCCTTCACCTGCGATTCAATAGCTACCTGAATGGCGCCCTTAATCTGCTGCAGGCGGGCGAAGGTAGCCGTCATGCCACGCTCGAAAGCGGGTTCCACGCTCGGGAAATCCTGCTCGTGCACAGAATCCGTGTGGCCGGCGTGCTCCCAGGCCTCCTCTGCCGTGTAGACGAGGATGGGGGCCAGCAGGCGCACCAGCACATCGAACACACGCGAGATGGCGAACTGGCGGCTCAGGCGGCGCGGGCTGCCGGCGGCATCGCAGTACAGGCTGTCCTTCGTGATATCGATGTAGAGAGCCGAGAGGTCATTCGTGCAGAACTGGTTGATAGCCATGAATACCTTACGGAATTCGTAAGCATCGTACGCGGCGCGCACCTCGCGGATGAGAGCGTTGCTGCGCTCCAGCACCCAGGCATCGAGCGCGTCGAGCTCGGCGGGCTGCTCACCGCTGTAACCCTTCAGGTTCGCCAGTAGAATTCGCAGTGTATTGCGCAGGCGACGGTAGGGGTCGGTAATCTGCTTGAAGAGGTCTTCGCCGAAGGGCACCTCGTTCTGCCAGTCAACGGAGCTTACCCACAGACGCACGATATCGGCGCCGTATTTCTCGTAGAAGTACTTGGCATTCGTGGGCTTGGTGTAGGTTCCCTGAGCACTCTTGGAGAGCTTGGAGCGGTCCTGATTCACCACGAAGGCATGCGTGAGAACCTTCTTGTACGGAGCCACGCCGCGCCAGGCACAGGAAAGCATAAGCGAGCTCTGGAACCAGCCACGGTGCTGGTCAGTGGCCTCCAGGTACACGTCGCAGGGAGCCTGCAGCTCAGGGTGGCGCTCAAGTACCGCCACGTGGGAGCAGCCGGAGTCAATCCAGACGTCGAGCGTATCGCGCCCCTTCTTCAGGTTAGTGGGCAGGCCCAGGCGCTCGCAGAGTTGCTCATCGCTCAGCTCGAACCAGATGTTCGTGCCATGCTCAGCTACCAGGTCTGCGACCTTGTTCACAATGTCGGCCGAGAGCACCGGTTTATCGTTCTCGTCGAAGAATACAGGCAGCGGTACACCCCAGGTGCGCTGGCGGGAGATACACCAGTCCGGGCGAGCCTCCACCGTGCTGTAAATGCGGTTGCGGCCCCAGGCAGGCAGCCACTCCGTCTTGTCTATCTGCTCAAGAGCCATGCCGCGCAGCTTGTCCATGCTGATGAAGAACTGCTTAACAGCGCGGAAGATGATGGGGGTCTTGGAGCGCCAGCAGTGCGGGTACTGGTGGGTAAACTCCTCGCGGCCCAGCAGTCGGTTACCCTCTGTCAGCAGGGTGATGATATCCTCATTGCACTTGAACACGTGCTTGCCCACCAGGTGCGGCAGACCACACTCGGCGGTGTAGTTGCCGTCGTCATCCACCGGGGAAAGCACGGGCAGGCCGTAGGACATACCGGCAATATAGTCGTCCGCACCGTGACCGGGAGCAATATGTACAGCACCGGTACCGGCATCGGTCGTCACATAAGCGGCATTGATGATGAGTGACTCGCGGTTCAGGAAGGGGTGACGGGCACTGCGTTTCTCCAGCTCGCTGCCCTTGAAGGTGGCCAGTTCCTCCTGCAGCACCCAACCGGTCTTGCCGGTGAACATCTCTATCAGCTCTCGCACCACGATGAACTTGCGCTCGGCACCATCTTTCGCATAGCGACCCACCACATAGGTGAAATCAGGGTTCAGGGCGATAGCCAGGTTGCTCGGCAGGGTCCAGGGTGTGGTAGTCCAGATAACCATCTCACAGCCCTCAATCCCGCATACATCGCCCACCATCTCGAAACCGACATAGATAGCCGTAGAGGTGTCCTCCATATACTCCACCTCAGCCTCAGCCAGGGCAGTGTGGTGGGCATAGCTCCACTGCACGGGTTTCATGGACTGATACACGGCCCCGCTCTCCACGAGCTTGGCGAAGACGCGCAGGATGTCGGCCTCGTACTTGGGCTCCATGGTGATGTAGGGGTTGAACCAGTCACCGAACACGCCCAGACGGCGGAATGACAAGCGCTGCTGGTCAATGTAGCCCAAGGCAAACTCCGTGCAGCGGCGGCGAATCTCAGCGGGCTCCAGCCCCTGGAACTCTTTCACCACCTTAGCCTCGATGGGCAGACCGTGGCAGTCCCAGCCGGGGATGAACGGCGCATAGTAGCCGGCCATCGTCTTGCTCTTTACGATAAGATCCTTGAGCACCTTGTTCAGACCGGTACCCATGTGAACATCGCCATTCGCAAAGGGAGGGCCATCGTGCAATATGAAACTCGGTGCACCCTGAGCTTTGCGGCGATTGGTAATTCGCTCGTAGAGCTTCTCATTCTCCCATTTCTCCAGTCGAGCCGGCTCCTTGGTCGTGAGATCACCGCGCATGGGGAACGTGGTGTCCGGCAGGAAGATTGTATCTTTATAGCTCTTGGTGGGTGTACTCATACGCGCGAAAGTGTACACCCCTACGCGCCTATTGTCAATCTTATTGTGCCATTTTCAGTCACATCGGTACGGCAAATTGATATTCAATGCCGGAATTTGCGGCAGAATCCCTGTTTTGAGCCCGGTATAGCCCCCCATACAGCGTACTGGTTTCATGTCCGTTTTTGAAATCAGCGCCTCTGCTCAGCCCGACAGGCGTCGGCCGCAGCACGATAACGACAGATATCTGCCTGGCTCGGAATCATGCCGTATGGGGTGGCTGTAGAGATACCTTCTGCCACAAGGTACTCGTAACAGAATGCAGCCGTAGCCCACTGCCCTGCTCTTTCATAGTGCCGGGCTAGCTCCGGGGTGATACCGGCGCTGCGCCCGCCACTGAGCAGGAGTTCGGCTTTCATGATATCTGCCGCCTGTTCCCCCTCGCGCGCCAAAGCATCTCGCCAGGCATCGTACACGCGGTGATCAACATGGCGATAGAACATGGCGAGTATGAGAGCATCCTGCCGCAGTCGGGCTTGCTCCGCCGGCTCATGACTCAGCAGAGCACAGGCCAGACGGTAAGAAGGCGTGGTATCCGTAGCGGAATCCTGCGCCATGATAGCAAGCACCTGCTGTGCTGCGGAGCGATTATTGAGCCTGAGATAGTGGCGTATGAGCAACAACCCATTGCCGGCATAGCTGCCACAAAATACCCCCGCCGGCAGGTCTCCGCAGGGCGGCAGCAGCTCAGCATAGTCATGCCGCAGCAAAAGTTCCACCGTATCTGCCACTTCGGTGCCTACCGCCTGCTTTTTCGCAGTCTCAAGCAACTCCGCAGCAGCGGCGCGACGCTGTTGCTCCGTAGCCGACAGCGCTCCTGTTACTTTTGCCACAAGCTGCAAACGCTCAGCGAGTTCGTCCTCATGAGCGTATGCCGCCAAGCTCATCTCACTGTGCATACCCATAGCCTCTCCATAAGTGGGCAGCGGCTCGCGCTCCCCTTCATAGTAAACGAAAAGTGTGAGCAAAGCCTGCGGCGAGAACCCGCGCAGCTCTCGCTGACAGATAACCAGCGGCCAGAGATTGCTGCGGTTGAGCACTCGGGCCAACTGCGAGCAGGCTCGCTCCAACTCTGCCCGGTGACCATGCTTTTCAAGCAGGGCGAGCTGCAGAGTTAAGCGGTGCAACAACTGCGGAGCGCGGCACAAAGCATCATTCACGATGGGCATATCGGTGCGGGGCATCTGCCGAATCTCAAAGTTCTGCTGCTCCGGATTGAAATCCACCGTCAGACCGTCTGCCTCGCAATACAGCGCGATACGCGCAAACACCGGAAACACAAAATCACGGTACACCGGGCGCACGCGGTCGCACTCTCGCAGCATATCGGCCAGCACCACACCGGCTGCGCCATGTACATTGCGCAGGGCGGTTAACAGTTTCTCCAGCGCTGCCAGGTCAGCCCCGAATGCAGCCTGTACGGAGACGGCACTTTCATCCTCCAGCCCCAGCAGGTCGGGGCGCCACATGGGGAGGGTAACGGCAGAGGCATCCGGCCAGTCGGGGTGCACACCGTCAGGCGTCACCTTCACCGGCACCCAGGCAGACTGATTTCCACCCAGCGCCAGCACACAGCGCGGCGCCAGCGGACGCAGCTCCCGGGGCAGAGCGGCGTTCTGCTTTTTCACCACCCGGGCAGCAGCAGCAGGGCTCTCGAAATCCCGCACGGCGAGGGCGGTCAGGCAGCTCTGCGGCACCTCCTGCCCCAGCGTGCGGTAATAACTTATTCCCCTGTAGCTCAAGTAGTCCGGCAAAGCAGCCACATCTTGTCGCAGCAGCTCATAGCCGGGCAGATTCAGCTTGCGAGCCAGCAATACGGCCCCCTCTGTGTGCTGCCAGAGCAGGTTATGCAACAAGTGCAGGTGCCACTGCTTCGAACGGTTCACGCGCAAGGCAGCCTGCCCGTTGAGAGCACGCTCCGCATGCAGCAAGTGAGTAAGGTGCGGGTAACGAGCCTGCAGCAAAACCTCCTGCTGCGTGCTCAGACACACCGGCTTGCCGCCCCTGAACCCGCGCATGATAAACTGCAGCTGCCGAGCCTGCACCAGCGGGTTGTCCTCAATTCCATACCAGCTCTCGAGCAGGTGTGCCAGAATCCCCAGCTCATCTTCCGTGAGTTGCTCATCTTCCGCAATGATTCGCAGTATACGCTGCAACTGCAATTCATATTCCCCTTTGGTGGTGAGAGAGTCTCTCATAGCCAGCAGAAACTCCGGGCGCTGATTCGCGGTGAGAGCCGCCCCTGCATTCATCGTCGCCACCAAGTGCTTGTACCACACGGCAAGGGATATAACCTCCTCCCCGCCCTCGGGCAGGCTGTCGCGGTCTTCCGGCAACATCACATCTGCGTATGGCAGCGCAGGGTCACAGAAAGCCAGAAAAGCGGCGTCATCTTTCGGGTTGTACATCAGGTGGTTCCCTCGCCGTTGAATCTCCGCCTGAGTGGCGTAGTATTTGCGGTTCAGGGCAGCATCGGGCGTGCGGTAGTAGTCCGCAAAATTGACTTCAGCCGGGCAAGTCGGGTTCAGCACCTCCGCCACAGCCGAAAGACCAAGACAGAAAAGCAGGAATAATGATTTTTTCATATCACGAAAGGCAAAAGATAAGGGTTAATTCCTGTAGCGCAAACCAGGGCCGAAGGTGATTTCTGCCGGGCTGAGTTTCTGCAACTCTGCCGACGTATACTGAAAGCCGTAGGTGGATTCCCCGGGTGGCTCGAGAGCATTCTGTGGCTGTACAAATAGCCGCCCGATGACCTGCTGCGAACAGAGATTGGTGTAATAGGACGTTTCCTCGCCAAAATTGCGCGTGGTGGGGAGATTGTGGTGGCGGTAAAGCTGAGTAAGGTCGCTCAGGCACTGCGCGGGCAACTTCCCCTGTGAATCACGGTAGCAGATGAGGAACACGTGCCGCTGAGCCCAGACTACGGCAGCCCCGGGGTGCTCGCTCAGGTAGCGGCGCAAGGCTTTGTCAGCCTCGCAGCCACGCGGACCCAGGGTGATGTGCACAATACTGACATCGCGCAGCGCCGCACAGGCCAGCGCCTCGGTCAAGTCAGCCGCAACCGGCAGAGCTGCGGGCTCCGTGGGAGCGGGGTGAGCTTCCATGTGCGCCAGCAGCAACTTCAGCGAATCTTCGTGCAGCACACGCACATCCTTGGTCAACTTGCCGGTACGG
The DNA here is from genome assembly GCA_045592685.1 of Akkermansia sp. GTDB lineage: Bacteria > Verrucomicrobiota > Verrucomicrobiia > Verrucomicrobiales > Akkermansiaceae > Akkermansia. The sequence goes on from JAZNVF010000021.1 coordinate 10,159, forward strand.
CGCGCCATCTGCCTATCCTGCTCGCTCATAGGTTCCGCAGCACAGATGAATGTGTGCACGGTGCCATCCTGCTCGGCCAGTCTCACCAGCAAGCGCTTGCGGTCAGGTGTAGCCTGCGGTCCGCTGTTGCTCATCTGCACCCCGGCTGCGTAGCTCACGCTGAGTACCCTGGCCGTCAGTTCACCATGGGTATAGGTGCGGATGGTTGTAAACTCATTCTCGCGCAGCCAGGAGCGCACGGCATCCACATCTGCATCGCTCAACACCCTTACCGGTAAGGTAAGCCTGCGACCTGTGGGAGTGCGCAGGGTCACGCGCGCCCTCTTTCCCCACTCCCCCTGCATGCTCACCAGAGCGGCCCGCAGCGGTGGCTCGCCGGTAATGTGCCACTGCCGCATGGGTGAGGGGGTGATATGCTCCGCTGCACAGAGTTTGAGTGGAGTACTGCCGAACTCTTCCGGCCGGGCATAAGGAGCCACTTCTGCAGCATAAAGTGAACAGGCACAAACGATGAGAGGAAGAACACCTTTCATGATTTTTTCGGGTTAAGTTGGTTCAGAAATTCCTGGGAAATCAGGGATGAGATGAAATTGTCACCCTCTTCGAGCATCAGCTTACGCAAATCTGCCTGTTGGTAAAATCCGCTCATGGCAAAAGTCTCCAGCTGTTGGCGGTGCTGTACCGTTAATTGGCTCAGGCGCATGGCTGCGACAGGGTGTTGTTGAACAGCAGCCATCCCGGGGCGTGTAGCGCGTACCGCCCGGCAGAACTCGGCTACTTGTGCGGGTGTAGGGAGCCGGTGATTCTCCCGCGCCCGGTGCATGTCGCTCAGCAAGCGGAGCGCGGCCTCGACCTCGCGCAGCGTGGCGGCATCTGCATCGCTCAGAGGGGCGTCGAGTTCTGCCGTTGTGTCATTCTGCCGTGTATTGTGCAGCGCGCTCCACAAACGGGTGGAACCATGGCACCCAGCCGCCAGTTCCCGCTGCACCGCCCGTGTGAACTGCTCCCCCGGTATCAGCAAGAGCACCCGGCGCACTTCGGGCGAGCTCTCAATAAGCGCACCCACGCTTGTACCGGTGGCATCCTGCGCATCGCAGGCCGCAAGCAACCGTGCCTTCGCCGCGTGCACAGCCTGCACGGCCTCGGCGGCGGCATCTGCCTGCTCACGCCCCTCAACCGACTGTAGCGAGCTCAGCGCTCGCTCAAGCACAGCCGCAAACTGCACAGCCTCCGAGCAGAGTGACTTTTCCGCAGCAGCCTGTCCGGCACTTAACACACAGCAGGCTACCGCCCCCAACAACCCCCAGGTGAATAGACTCTTCATACAACACACTTTTTACCTTTCTATCTCTATAGACGCTCGCCAAGCGAAATTTTATGAAGTATTATCCCCATTTTACGCATTTTTTTTACCCACGAAAAAGCCCCGGTGTACCAGGGCTACAAATATCACTTTCGCTTAGATTGCAAAAAACGGATACGAGTCCATGCATCTTTATCTGCATGCGAACTCAATGTGATAAAGAGCTAAAAAATCGGATTGAGCGGTACGCGTTTCGTCGCGTTTGTGACACTTCTGGCGTTTTGCCCAACAGCGGCGAAATTGATATCATGGAGCATATCAATTCTGTTAAGCCCCCTGTCGGAGATGTGACGGGATGACATACCTACGCCGTGGAGTGGGTGCCGGGGCGCATTATAATGGCGCCGGGATTTGAGACACAGCATTAAGTGGCCGCAAGACCGAAATGAAGAAAAAGGATGAGCGCATAGCAAATCTGGAACGCCTCCTGGGAAAACGCGAGTTTGAGCTGGACTGGCTGTCAAAAAAAGCCAGGGAGTTGGGACTGTAGCGCAGCGTCGCCAACTCCTGGATACAAACGGGGATGCCCC